>NZ_LR027880.1:3947500-4247500 GCF_900537995.1 Roseburia intestinalis L1-82
ATTTTAACTACGTTTAATCTTACACCAGGTCCCATTGTAGATGCAAGAGTTGCACTCTTAACATACTGACCTTTTAAGCTTGCAGGTTTTGCTTTGTTGATCGCACCCATAAGGGTCTGGAAGTTGTCGCTTAACTGTTCTTCTGTAAAAGAAGCTTTTCCAACTGGCACGTGGATAATGTTTGTTTTGTCCAATCTGTATTCAATCTTACCAGCTTTGATGTCGTTAACAGCTTTTGTAACATCCATAGTTACTGTTCCAGCCTTCGGGTTTGGCATTAAACCTTTCGGTCCAAGTACACGACCAAGACGTCCAACAACGCCCATCATGTCCGGTGTAGCAACAACAACATCGAAGTCTAACCATCCCTCGTTCTGAATCTTCGGGATCAGCTCCTCGCCGCCTACGTAATCAGCGCCTGCTGCCTGTGCTTCATCAACCTTGGTTCCTTTTGCGAATACTAAAACTTTAACTGATTTACCAGTTCCGTGTGGTAATACAACTGCACCACGGATCTGCTGCTCTGCATGACGTCCATCACAACCTGTTCTGATGTGAAGTTCGATTGTCTCATCAAATTTAGCTGTTGCGTTTTTCTTTACCAGGCTGATTGCTTCAGCAACATCGTACTGAGCAGCCTTATCAAAACTTTTCACAGCTTCCTGATATTTCTTTCCTCTTTTCATTCTAAAAAACCTCCTGGTGGTATTATCGGGAGAGGGCCCTCCCACATAATCGTTAATAAATATCGTTATTTTTTGCAGAATTTCTCAGAAGAATGCCGTTCTTGCATTCTTCCAATGAATTTGCTGTTTTTGCAAATTCTATTCTTCCACTGTAACACCCATACTTCTTGCAGTACCAGCGATCATGCTCATAGCTGCCTCTAAAGATGCTGCATTTAAGTCAGGCATTTTTAATTCTGCGATTTCCTGTAATTTTGCTTTGGAAAGTGTAGCAACCTTTGTCTTGTTCGGTGTTGCAGAACCAGATTTAATGTTGCAGGCTTTCTTGATTAATACAGGAGCAGGCGGTGTCTTTGTAACGAAGCTGAAGCTTCTGTCTGCGTATACTGTAATAACTACAGGGATGATAAGATCTCCCTGATCAGCGGTTCTTGCGTTGAACTGTTTTGTAAATTCAACGATGTTAACGCCATGCTGTCCAAGAGCAGGTCCAACTGGAGGAGCAGGTGTAGCCTTGCCAGCAGGAATCTGCAATTTGATATATCCTTCTACTTTCTTTGCCATTTGGAATTGCCTCCTTAATCCAATGTTTCAGGCATAATCTCATGCCTGCGCACAGATCCTGGTCTGTGCTTTAATTGTTAAGTTTTACATCTGCGAAACTTATTTCTACCGGCGTCTCGCGGCCGAACAATTCAACATTGATCGTCACACTCTGCTTTCCGTGATTCATCGCCTGGATCACTCCGATAGTGTCTTTCCAAACACCTCCGGTAACCACAACGGTGTCTCCCTCTGTAAAGTCAACTTCAATGTTCTCTTTCTTGATTCCCAAAGGTTTCATTTCCATATCGGTAAGCGGAACCGGCTTGCTTCCCGGACCAACAAATCCGGTAACACCACGGGTATTTCTGACAACATACCATGTGTCGTCATTCATAACCATATTGATAAGAACGTATCCCGGAAACATTTTCTTTGATACGGATTTTTTTGCGCCATTTTTCATTTCGACAACATCCTGCATCGGAACGCGGACCTCTAAGATCTGATCTTCCAGATGTCTGTTTTCAATTGTCTTGTCAATGTTCGCTTTTACCTTATTCTCATATCCTGAGTAGGTATGAACAACATACCAGTGTGCCTCTGCCATAAATCACTCTGCCTCCATTAAAAATTAAAACCAACAAGGAAATCAACGCCATACTGAATTGCGAAATCCAAAAGCGCGATGATAAGACCTAATACAACGGATACAGCAATAACCGCTGTGGTCTGTCTTACAAGTGATTGTTTCTCCGGCCAAATAATCTTTTTGAATTCAGCCGAAAGACCGGTAAACCAGCTCTCTTTTGGAGCCTTGTCTAACTTCTCGGTTTCTCCCATTTTTTCACTCCTTTGCCACGCGCGTCTTATTTGGTTTCTTTGTGTAACGTATGGGTCTTGCAGAATCTGCAATACTTTTTGGTTTCCATCCTGTCAGGATGAGCTTTTTTGTCTTTTGTCATGTTGTAGTTACGGTTTTTGCATTCCGTACATGCCAATGTTATTTTTGTGCGCACAACTTCCACCTCCATTAAAATTCTTTGTGCTTTTTTCTGCCCCGGTCTCCGTAGTGAGACGTTTTTTAAGGATCAGCGACAGTCCTTAAAAAAAGGCATAAAAAAAAGACCTACTTCCATCGCCTGTCTACTATATCATATCCACTTGTTTCCGTCAATCTTTTTTTGTATATTATACCCTTTTAAACCTTTTTGATTATTTTTTCCTATTTCACATTTTTTTCTCAAATGGTATAATATTTTTATATAGTTAGACCGAAATACTTTTAAAGAATCTTTAAAAATATAATTAAAATCCCCACATTTATCATGCCAGGCGGCAAGGATGCTGTCCTATAACCTGATAAATGTATATATTTCATGGAAGAAAGGAGGGGTTTTCTTGGCTGCTATTGACAGTGCCTATCATTATTATTTAAGCACTTATGGCACTTCGAAGGTATCGCGTTATGATACCCATAAGAAGAGTCAGCTTCGTGCTGTCTATAATCAGATTGTAAAAACAAATAAAGATACTCCTCTGTATAAAATTCCAGATTCCACGGATGTGAAAAAATTTGCGATTGACCTGAAAGAACATACCCGTTCGATCCAGAATGTAATCGCTGCCCTTTCTGACAACGACGAGGGGATTGAAAATGTATTCAACAAAAAAGTTGCAAAGTCTTCCGACGAATCTTCTGTCAATGTTACCTACATTGGTGAGGATCAGAGTCTCGATAATTCTTTGCATTTTGATGTGGAGGTAAAACAGCTTGCAGCCCCACAGATCAATGTCGGAAAGTTTCTTTACCCTGATGAATGCGATTTCAAAACAGGTACTTACACATTCGATATATCAACTGATTTAAGTTCATATGAGTTTCAGTATACCGTAAGCAGAAATGATGACAACCAGCATATTCTTGAAAAGCTTGCACGCCTGGTCAATTCTTCAGGTGCCGGGATTCATGCCGATCTTGCCAAAAATGCCAGTAACAAGATTGCCCTGCGTTTAACTTCAAGTCAGACCGGTCTTGCAGACGGTCAGTCCTATCTGTTTGAAGTTACCCCAAGTTCCGATCATGCATCCGAAAAAGCAATGCAGACACTCGGTATTGATTGTGTTACCCAGACAGCAAGTAATTCTTCTTTCTTATTAAACGGTACGGAGCATGCATCTCTGTCAAATACTTTTACTGTCAACAATGCTTTTGAACTGACACTGAATAAACCAAGCTCCCAGGCAAACCCTGTACAGATCGGCTTTAAAACAACAGCTGACTCCATTGTAGACAATGTCCAGTCTCTGGTAAATGTATACAACAATCTGATCCAGTTAAGCTATCGCTATGACAGCACACAGGAAGCAGATAAACTGCGGCGCGATTTTACACAGGTGGTAAAACCTTATTACAATGAATTTGAGTCGTATGGATTAAAACTTTCAGATGACGGTGCCATCAAGGTCGATACACATCTTCTGACGGATGCAGTTACTTCCGCGGATGCAAAAGAATGCTTTGCAACATTAAATAAGTTTAAAAACGATCTCGGAACGACCGCCGGAACCGTCTCTGTTGACCCGTTAAATTATGCAAGCAAAACGATGATCACTTACAAAAAACCAGGTCATAAGAATTTTTCCTGCCCTTACCTGACCTCCGTTTATTCCGGAATGATGTTAGACAGATATTGCTAAACGGACACTTACAGATTTTCTGTAGTGTCCGTTTAATATTCCAATATCCCAGATGCAACTTCAGATTATGCATCTTTCGCACTGATCATGTACTATATATCATTTTCCTGATTTTCATTTTCTTCTATAATATCCAGCATCGTATTTATTCTCTCTATATAATTGTGATGCTCCCTTACTTTTCGATAACCATTTTCTGCGATTGCCAGACGTTCTTCCTCATGTGCCAGATAATATTCTGCTTTTTCACAAAGATCATTGATTCCGTCAAAGCATACCAGGTCTTCCCCCTCTTTAAAATAATATGGTATTTCCGCCTGATAATTTGTCATCAGAAAGCCTCCTGCCCCAAGCACATCCCATACCCTGAGTGGTATGCCGCTCTTGATATTCGGAATCGTAAAATTCAGATTAATCTTTGACATACGAAAAACCTGCGGCAGCTCACTCCAGTAATCAACCGAACCACAGTACTGAATCCGCAGCATATCACTTACATCACTGTTACTGTACACATTGACATGATAACGTTTTGACAGTTCGATCAATGCACGTCTGCGCTCCACTTCCGCAATTTTAAATCCAAGTACGGTCGTCTGAAAGATCAGTCCAAGATCCGAAAACGACCCTTCTGATTTTTCCAGTTCAAAATATTCCTGAAGTTTTTCCAGTATATCCGTGGTCAGCATGGGTTCCACAATATTTGCGCCACTGATATTTAACTGTGCCTCGATCACTGCGTCAAAATACCCCCGTAGATATTCTGGCAGCCTGCTTTTTATCTTATCATAAGAATTTCTTTCATAAAGGCTTCCAACAAATGCGATATCCCCTTTGTATTTCTGTATTTCCGGCGAATTTGCAATCACCATATCCATCCGGTTTGTATCTACCGCAAGCGGAAGATACCAGATATGCTCTACTCCCATCTCCCGAAATTCCAGATAATTTGTCTTGTCAAAGGTAAATATATAATTGCAGGGATGAAAAATGGATTCGTGATACATACTGATCAGCGGATTGTCACAGCTCCACGATACATATTTTATTCCCATCTTCTGACAGACATTCGAAATCAGTGCAAAATAATTGACCGTAAATACCATATCATAATGCGTTTCCTGTATTTTGTGCTCAATTATTTTTTCAAATTCCGGATCAATATCATAATTGCCAAGATGCTGTTCGATATTATCCACAGTATGTCCCAGCAATAAAAATGTCTGCTCTATGTCTCTGTAATTATAAGCTTTCCAGCGATACATCAATATGTGCATAATACTCTCCATTCTTGCGCTGCTTTTAAGCGCATCACGAGTTTGTGTGAAGCACAAATCTTGCGTGTGAAAAATGTATTTTTCACACTAATCTCCATTCCTGTGCCGTGTCAGCCAAAATAACGTTTTCATCTGTATGTAAAACCTGTTGCAGGGAGGGAATGAGAACCTCCGGCTCTACATCCAGGCTTCCCTGATCCACGCTGCCCTGCTTTTCCACGTATGATGCTCTTTTGCTGACTGATATCCACAGTCTGCCATCCTTTGTGTGGACTGCATGTGTCCGAACAGGTCAAATACACGGTCTGGCAAAGTCCGGATCTCATTTCTTGAAAACATGACAAGTTCTTTTCCATCCGTAAACTCTCTGCGCAGATAGGTGGAATCGTCCGTCACCACTGCTGCTCCGGCAAGCATTCCGTTAAAAATACGGTCATGTGCTCCGGCTTTGAACCAGGTCATTGTATTTAAGACGATCTTACTGTCGTTCATCAAAGGCAGAATCTCCGGTGCAAGTACTTTTCCACCATACACCAGATACGGATTGTCACTCCACTCACACTGATCCCAGCCTGTTCCATATGCCGTTACCCGTATTCCGTTTTCCACCAGAATACGGACAGCCTGTTCACGGAAAAATGACGTGGCATACGAGTCAATAAAACGCATCTGCACGATGATCTCATGAATACGCTGTTCTGAAATATCATTCCGCTTATATTTTAAGTACTCTTCGATCACATCCTCCGTCGTGCGGTCCGGATGATGCACCAGTTCTGACAATACCACCTGTGCCATCTCCTCCCCATCCACCTCCGGGATAGATGAGAGATCCGGAATCATCTTCGCTACTGTGTAGATTGGAAGTGCCCCCGCATATAAAACATCGATTCCACGCTCCGCGAGCGGCTTATGCCTGCTGCCAAGTTCCACCCCGGCATGTGGCAGAAAATCCGTATACCGGATATTTTTAAAATATCTGCGGATATACCGGACATGGTTGCGGTCCGTGCACAACACAATAGATGTTGCCGGTGCATTCTGCAGTGGTTTTTCATAGTGAAACGGATGATCCATCAGGATATTGATATATGGAATATTGTAAGTTTCCCAGAGATTTGGCTCTTCTTCCGCAGAACCTGCTCTTTTTGATCCTGCTGTACTTTGGAAAATGTCCTGCTTCAAAAGCATCCCTGTTCCGGTCATGCCTGCCGGAAGTGACAGATTATATCCCAGGTTATTAAACGTCACACAGAAAAACCTCTGATCTTTTTTTGCACCATCTCCGATACATTCGATCAGCGCCTGCTTGCTCACCTCTTCGAGACGGGCATCATAGGTAAAGGAAGCATATCCCATGGATTCAAAGGCATTTTTCAGTTCCTGGGTGAATAAGTCGAGGGTGTCGTAGACACCGGTGATGTAAATGATGGTTGTCTGCATGGTGGTCTCCTGTACTTTTTATAGATTTATTTTTTCTATACTGCAGCTATGCCTTTTATAATCATCCTTTGTGGAATCTGTGCTGTCGTAATTGATTCCAGCAAGAATCACTTGTCCATGATAATCTTTCAGGCTCTGCATGTACTGCTTCTTTTTTATCTGTGCAATCGCTGCATCTGAGGCTTTATCCCATTTTAATTCCACCACGATCGCCGGCACATCTCTAAACTTTCTCGGGACAAACACAATGTCAGCAAATCCTTTTCCCCCGGCAAATTCCCGATACATCACATAATCTTTTCTTGCAGCATAATATGCCAGCGAAAGCACACACGACATAGAGTTTTCATCATTATACTTTAAAATGGATATATTTTCCTGATGCACCTGCTCGATCATTTCCGCAACATATTCTTCTTTTCCATCTATGGTTGCCTGAAGCAGTGCTTTTGAATTGCGAATCGCATCCATAACCGGTTCCCATCCGCCATCCTCTATGCAATTAATAAACTCTTTCTGCACCTCCTGGTTTGGAATAGAAACCGTCTTGTTCTCAAAATCGTAGGTCAGGTACCCCAAATGCACTAAAAGTGTAAATACATCATCTACGCTCGCAAATGTGGACATATCGTTCTGAAACTTATCCGGATTAATCCTTATACAGCTGCCTGATATAAGCTGTGTGACTAATGCCTTCAAGTGATACATGTCCATCTGGATATATTTTTTTAATGCCTCATATGTCTCTGTCTTCGTCCAATAACTGTCAAAGTCATGTCCCAGCAATGACATAACAACCGATCTTGGATTATAGATCTGAACGCCCTTTAAATCATATCCATCGTACCACTGTTTCATTCTGTCATAAGGCATACCATATGACACACACAGACTTTGAACTTCCTCTTCCGTAAACCCGGTAAATTCAGCGAGTTCCCTTTGATTGGTCATGGAATATTCATCAAACATATTGAGAGCTGAATGCTCGCCATACTTTTTAATCGGCAGTATTCCCGTCATATAAGCCAACGCAATATATGGCTTATCTTTCATCCACAGGCACAAGAAATCCAGATATTTTTTCTGTGCTTCATCATCCCCCGGATACTTTCGAAATATGCAGTCCCACTCGTCGATAATGATGATAAATTTCTGTTTTTTCTGACTATAGATGTTCTCTAATACATCAATAAGATCTTCCCGGTCAAAACAGTCTACATCTCCGTATTCCCGCCTGATATCCCATAAAAGTCTCTTTTGCATATAATCGATCATTGCATCCACCGACTGCGCCCGGTTAAGAAAGTCAAGCATGTTGACATGAAGGACATTATATTTATTCAGATTTGCCTCAAAACTTTCATCCTGTGCAATCTTATAATCCGCAAACATGCTTTTCGAATCACATCCCTTGCTATAATAAGCTACAAGCATATTTGCAGTCATAGATTTTCCAAAACGGCGAGGTCTGCTTACGCATATATTCTGATGTTCGGTATTCAGATTCTGATTCATTTCAGAAATCAGCATGGTTTTATCCACATATATCTTGGAATTAAGTGCTTTCTGAAATTCTTCATTTCCCGGATTTAAATATATTCCCATTCTCTTCTCCATTCCTGCGTATACTATCTACAACAGGCTGACTACAATAGTTTCAAACGTTTTACCGCCGGCTCATAACCGCCACATTTCTGATAATAATACTTCGCCTCACTGATTTTTCCCAGACATTCATTGATAACACCCACATTATAATATGCTGCATAGGAATTTACCCCTGCCATCCGGCAGTCGCGGTGTTTTACCGCTTTTAAAAATTCTCCCACTGCGGCATCAAACATAGCATTATTCATATAGATCAGTCCCATCAGAAACTGGAAATCCGCACTGTTTCCAAATTCTTCATAAATGTTTTCAAAGAAAAGTGCCTCCCCTGCATGTCCGCTGTTGATCAGTGCATAGCCATAGGTTTCCACCATATCGATCACATACTCTAACTTTGGTTCAAGATCATAGCTTAAACCATGGGCAAACCAGAAACATGCCTCATTATAATCTTCTGCCATATAATAACTTTTTCCAAGCTGGTATAAAAGATACGGGATCTGCTCCATTTTCTTTAAATCCGCAATGTTTTGTGTCGGCATTATCTTTTGCGATTTGGAATGCTTTATGTTTTGCTCCAGCTCATCTGCATGCGCATTTGCATCCCATCCTAAGCTCTTTAACTCCTGCTCCAACAAATGGATGTTGCGCAACGCCTTTTTCTTCCTCTCTGCCTGTGGCAGATCATAGCCTGTATGCCCGATCACAACCGGTGCTTTGTATGTAAGATATTCTTTTTCGTCATATGCAGTCACCTGTTCATGGATTCTTCCTGTATAATGAAATTTTTCTTTTGAGAAAATACGGTTAATCCATTCCTTATTCTCCTGCTTGCCGTCTTTTCCGGAAATAATGTTGATCCTTTGTATCCTGCCAACTTCGCCTGTATGTGCAGCAATCAGTTTTTCTAACTCCGGCATATCGATCTTCTGTAAATATTCATCGCTGTCAATGACCATTACATACGGATATGCTGCTTTTGAAACTGCAAAATTCTTTGCTGCGGAAAAATCATCGCACCATGGAAAATCATAGATATGATCGGTGTATTCTGCAGCAATTTTTTTTGTCTGATCTGACGATCCAGTATCCGCTACGATCAGCTCAAATCCGGTGTTCTGGAAAGATTTAAGGCAGCGCTCTATATTGTGTTCTTCGTTTTTGGTGATGATACAGACTGATAACATGTGGTTGTTCTCCTGTGTAATTCAAATTTTACTGAAATATATATATGTGTATCCTGAATTTTACTTTTTATCAATTTTCGGCATTCTGTGGATGATCAGCAGCCGATTCGATCAGGACTGTCTTTCCTTCAAATGCAAATGCATAACAGTGGATATGTTCTTTGGAAATCCCACGTTCCACTAAATTTTCAACATACTTTTTTTCTCTGATCTGTGCCAAAGCCGTTTCTACTGTATCTTCAAGATTTTTCTCTCTGCGTGCATTAAATACCTTAAATTCGATTATATATGCATCTCGTTCCGCCGGCTGTTTCGGCTCTATCATGACATCATATCTGCCAAACCCGCTTTCGCGATTGGAAGTCAGATAATAATGATCCTGTAAATCTACCAGAAGTCCTAATACAAATCCGTGATAAAACTTCTCCGGTTTTGATACAGATGGCTGCTTTCCTGTATCAAAGCTGCTGAAAGTACGCAGTGCTACACCATTCATATATTCGTTCATGGCATCCACATCGTTTTCCAGCAGAGCATTGATGAAATCATTATATTCCTGTTCTGCATCATCGAACCAGGCATGTATCATGTTCTGGAACATCAGATTTACTTCCAGATTCGTCAGTGCCAGTTCATACTTTGGCTGCGTCCCCTCTGGGATCTCATCATATTTCTCATAATGAAGCACCTTTAAATATCCGCTCGCCAGAAGCATACTCCAGATTGCACGCTCACTTCCGTTTAACTGATTATATACGATCTGTTCATCAATGACGGATCTGATGCTTTCTCCGTGCAGTAATAATTCAAATTGCTCTTTGATACTATGCCCCGCCTCGCGGATCAACTTACCGACAAGACTGTTTGCACTTGTATTTGCCCAAAACGCCTGAAAAGTTTTTGTATCTATAAAATTCAAGATAGACCAAGGATTATAAATATCTTTATGATTTCCGAAAATAAATCCATCATACCACAATTTTACCTTTTCTTTCTCTTCTCCAACCTGAAACCGATCCAATGCATCAAATACTTCTTCTTCTGTAAATCCAAATGCAGTGGCATATTCATCCGATGTGGTGGTAACTACTTTCAAATTATTCAGATCCGAAAAAATAGACTCCCTGCTGACTCTCGTAATTCCAGTCATAATTCCGCGTTCCAACCATGGATTCGTCTTAAACGTGGAATTAAACAGGCTTCTGGTAAAGCACACCAGCTGATCCCAATAACCATCCACAAATGCTTCCTGTATCGGCGTATCATATTCATCCAGTAAAATGATCACCTTTTTCTTACCGTAATACTGATAAAGAAAACTCGACAGCTGATATAAGGCAAGTGTTGCATCCACATCATTCATGTTCTCTGATGTTGTCAGCATTCTTTGAAAAAATGTGATGTCCGACCCGCGCAGGATTCCACTTTCCAAAATGTAAACATGCTCCGTATATAATTTTGAAAGTAACTGGCATATTTTCTGCCTTGTAAGCTCATAAGTCGGTTCCTTGATATTCGCAAATGACAGACTGATGACCGGATAGGTTCCCTGCAGATTACGGTATTTTTCTTCTTTCCAGATTGCCAGATGTTCAAACAGATCCGATCTGCCTGCATAATCTATGGAGAAAAACTGCTCCACCATACTCATTGTAAGCGTTTTCCCAAAACGACGTGGACGGGTAATCAGAGTCGCACTGTCCCCACAGTCCCACCATTCTTTAATAAAAGGCGTTTTATCTATATAAAAATAGTTTCCCTGGATGATCGTTGAGAAATCCTGTATACCGATCGCTATATTTCCAGCCATTGATACCTCCCTGTTTTTTTATACTGATATTGTCCATTCTTTTTTATTGTGATAAATTAATAGTATACCATTTTTGTATATTATACCATATGCAACCTTTTTATCAGGAGAATTTTGATCTATGAAAAAAGTAAGTGTCATTATCCCATGTTTCAACGCAACAAAATATCTTCCGAAATGTTTTATGTCACTTGTACAGCAGACAATCGGGATCAGTCAGATTGAGCTGATTTTTGTAGACGATGCTTCTACGGACGACGGTTCTACCTGGAACATGCTGCAGGAATTTGAACGCGCCTACCCGGAAAGTATTATGATCTTAAAGCTTGAGGAAAATATGCGTCAGGGCGGCGCAAGAAATATTGCCCTGCAGTACGCAACGGGTGAATATATTGCATTTGTTGACGCAGATGATTTTGTTGCTGATAATTTTCTATTGGAAACTTATGAAAAAGCAAAAGAATCGGATGCTGATATCATCCAGTTTGAATATTTTTACTATACAGACCGTCTGGGTGCCGTAGACTCTGGTCGGAATGTTACACCGGAAGTGATTAAAATTTCTTCTGTCAGTGAACGCAAAAAATTTCTGATCTCAGAAAAAGTTACTTATGGCTGCTGGAATAAACTTTACCGACATGATCTGCTGAAAAAGGCTCATACCTCCTACGCAGAACATGTCATTTATGAGGAGCCGCTTTTTGTATACCCTCTTTTATATTTTGCAGATAAAATCGTGATCTTAAACGATGCCTACTATTATTACAGGCAAAACGATGCCGGAACCATGCGAAATGATATGAAACAGGAAGAAACCTTAAAGATGCATGCTGATGTCCAGCTTGCAGTCTGGAATTTTATGAAAGAAACCCCATTTTTTCAGGAATATTATGACGAGATCAAGCTGTATTTTCTCCATACCTATCTGTATGAAACGCTGTACTTTGCAAAACTCCGGGGGTTCCAGCCTTCCTATTCTTTCTGCGAAGAATTAGAAAAAACGGTTATCCTGGAGGTGCCGGATTATGAGGAGTCTGTTTACAGTGCTCTGATTCCAAAACAGATGGAGCTGTATCGGATGATCGGGAAGGGGATGACGGAGGAGAAGTTCGGAGAGTATTGGGAGCAGCTGTGAGCTGCTCCATATTAAAAAAAAGCATACCAAATATCTAACATCTGATATGCTCATCTTTTTTATCTATAACTTCTAATTGCATCTTTAAAATATTATTTTGTTCTTCTATTTCATGTCCCTGTCTGACAATATAATCGCACAGATTCCGTCCTATAAATCCATTTCCGCCTAAAATAATATATTTATTTCAATGAATCATAATACTATTTCGAAACATTCTTTACAGATAAACTGCTTCCGAATGCCATGTTATATTACTGCAGCATCATTTGAACCAAACACTTTCTCAAAATCCCCCCAGCACTTAATATATATTTTCTCCCCATTGCACTCCACTATCGCGCCCTTGTACTCTGCCTGTGAATGTATCTTTGCATTTACCTGCAACAGGGTATCTGTTTCCGGATTTATTGTATAATCTTTCTCCTCAATTCTTCTCCGGTATATGCCTTCCTCTATCAACTTTCCATGCCGATTGCCTTTTAAGTATTCATATAAATCTGTCAGCATATCCGGAATACGCTGTTCAAGTTTCTTTCTGAGAGTTCCGGGTGTATCTTTATATTCCAAATAGCAGACAGATGTCGATACCAGTTCCCCCATATCAATTTCTGCTGAAATTTTATGCAAGGACATTTCCGTCGTCTTTTCCCCTAAAAGTACTGCCCAGTTTAATGGCGAACTTCCACGGTTTGTCCGAAGGCTCCCTGGATGGAAATTAAAAATATTTATCTGTTCTATTACCGTCTGTGGAATAATAATTCCAAAATCATACATAACTGCCACGGAAATATTTTCTTTTATTAAAACAGATTCCAGTTCTGCTTTGTTTTTTACATCAAATAAAGACAGATTTGCTTTTTGTGCCACATCTTCTAACTCTAATGTTCGCTTTTTAGATTCACATACCACTGCTTTGATCATAAATTTTTTTGAATCTGTCAGAATCCGGATCATATCCGGTAAATTTCCGATATATACAATAGAAATCCTATCATCAACACTATGTGCCATAGATAACTCCTTACCTTTTTAAACTCTTCATATATTCTGATGCTTTAGGACCTTCATTAAAGATAAGGTCTAGTATGGAAACGCCATGTTCAAACTGTTTTGACATCTGCTTGTATTGTGGGTACCCAGAATAATCCATCCAGTCAAGTGTTATACCTGCATCTTCAAAATATTTTTCTACTATATAATCTTTTGCAGCAGGTCCGGAAAGATAATAGTCTCCCCCTGCTTCCTTTACAAGGCCTACCAGACGTTCTGTTTTTCCGTCAACCAGCGTATAATCCGAACTCCAGGTTATTTTCGTATTAATGTGCAGAATATCACAAATTTCTTTTAAAAACAGATAATTAATTTTACTTAAATAACTTTCTTCCCTGCATGCCTCATAAATATTGTGAATGCGTTCTTCATATTCTGAAAAATATTCTGTCTTTGCATAATTATACTGGATACTTCGCCAGTGCTTATCTACCCACTCATGATCCAACACTTTCGTTTCATTAATCTTCTGATAAAACTTACCTTTATTTTCAACCGGAATAGTAAGCCATATCAGCCCTGTAGGTGTCATGATTTTATTTCTGTTTCTCCAGTCCCTTCTGGTGTACTGCATATCATCATAAAGGATAAATTCATCCACCATATTGATAATGTCAAAATATCCTTTCCACGGTATATAATTTGATTGCAATATAGCCACTTTTTTTCCCATTTTATCGCCCCTTATAAAATTCCTTTATTTTATCCGTAACATAAATTACTTCTTCTTCCTTTAATGCATAAAACATAGGAAGCCGGAGCAGTCTATCACTCTCCTTGGTTGTATAACGATCTTCCCCAATAAACTGTCCATATTTTCTGCCTGCAATCGATGTATGTAGCGGTACATAATGAAATACCGATTTAATTCCATTCTGCCCCAGATATGCGATCAACTCAGTTCTTTCTTCCAGGTCTGCAGTTTTTATATAAAACATATGGGCATTATGTTGGCATTCCTTCGGAACATAAGGTAATCCGATTTTGCCCTCCTCTTGCAATTCCTGTAACCTGCTGTAATATAACTCCCATAACATCAGTCGCCTGTTGTTGATCTCCTCTGCAATTTCCAGTTGTGGCAATAAATATGCCATATTCAATTCACTCGGCAAATACGATGATCCCTTATCCACCCAGCTATATTTATCTATTTCGCCTCTAAAATACTGTGAACGGTTTGTTCCTTTTTCTCTGATAATTTCTGCAGTATGAACATATTCCTCCCTGTTGACAAAAATCAGCCCGCCTTCTCCCATGGTATAGTTTTTTGTCTCATGAAAACTGTATGTACCAAAATCACCTATACAGCCAAGAGCCCATCCTTTATAGGTTGACATCATTCCCTGCGCCGCATCTTCTATGACAAACAGGCTTTTCTTTTTCGCAATATCAAGAATCGTATCCATTTCACATGCCACTCCTGCATAATGCACAGGAACGATTGCCTTTGTTTTGTCCGTAATTGCATTTTCAATCAATGTTTCATCTATATTCATGGTATCCGGCCGTATATCCACAAATTTAATTTTTGCACCTCTCAGTACAAATGCATCTGCCGTGGAAACAAATGTAAACGATGGCATAATCACTTCATCTCCCGGCTGGATATCACAAAGCAATGCTGCCATTTCCAACGCATGTGTACACGAAGTTGTAAATAAAACCTTTTTTCCGTATCTTTCCTGAAACCAGGTAGTACAAAGTTTTGTAAATTCTCCGTCTCCATTCAATCTTCGATATTTCAAAATTGCTTCTGTAATATACCCAATCCCTTTTTCTACATATACGGGTTCATTAAAATTAATCATTTAACAGAATCTCCTTAATTCCTTTCAACATTTCATCACAAAAATCTATAACTTTATTTTCTCCATGTGCTTTTGCATATTGTATTGCTTCCTGTTGCTGTGCTTTATAAAACTCTGAGTCTCTCATATATCTGCATATAGTTTCATACATTTCTTCATAATTGCTTACAACAAACTCTCCCGAAACATTATATGCCACATCACCTGTCGGCAATGTCACAACCGGTATTCCTGCATATAAGGCAATCATACTGCTCCAACCGCCTCCTAGACGTTCAGGGTTAAGATATAAATCCAATGCACCAACCGTACCCTTTAAATTTGGGCAATATCCCAAATAATGTATACGCTTCTCAAACATATTATTTACTAACCGTTTTTGTAAATCTTTAGTTTCACCAATTATAACAAAGTCAACCTTTTCGCTCTTTTGCAGTATTTTCTTCATAAACTGCTCAAATGAATCTGTTATTTCCTGATCCAGCCGATTTCCAATAATTGCAATCAAAAATTTATCTTCAGGTAAATTAAGTTCCTGTCTTGTATATTCTACGCCATCTGTATCAAACAATGCTGGAAATCTGTTATTCATAAATATTTGTTTTTGATACGGGTTCAGATTTTTTTCATAAAGATTTTCTATACTTTCCTCTAACCTTGTATGTCTGACAAATATATCTGCTTCAGAAACAGGCGCCTCTGTTACCATATTAAGGTTTACTGTTGTCGTAAATATATGTGGCAAATCTGCAATTGGATTACATACTCCCATTTCAAACACAAATAACGGATTAAATTCATAAATTTTAGAAAGCATCTGGCGATAATCTTTGATATTACAATCACGCAAGGGATACTGATATATCGATAAAACACTATCCTTATAAATTTTTTCTACATAACCATATTCACCAGAATTATAAAACACCGCGCCTATCCATATATAAAAAGGAAGTTTTTCATTACTTGCACAAGTAATAATTTCAACATCAAATCCAAACTTTTTCTGAAGAGTATTTGCTATTTCAAAAGTCATTCTCGTCGGTGCATGATTCAAATTTTCCGTTAACTGTTCTGTTATAATCATAATTCTATTATGATTTCTATTACAGACAGGTATATATGTATATTCTTCCTGCAATGCCTTGAAAATGCTTGCTATGTTATTTCTGTGAATTTTACATTTGAGTTCATATGGAATCTTATCAACTTGAATCTCCAACATAATTTGTGTAACCCAATCGTACTCTTCCCTACAAATCTGTCTTGCTGCGTCCATTTGAAATTCATCCAATTGAATTACTTTTATTATGTAAGATAATATCAACACAGAATCTTTGACATTAAATTGATATCTAATTAATTGATGTATTTTATTCTTTTCTTCTTCTGAATAACTCTCATATATTTTCTTCAAATCTTTTGGATTTATCGCAGATAGTTTTCTATCATTTTCTATAGAAATCATCTGCATACAATTTGAAATAATTGTTTGCAGCCACTGTACCGGAGTAAAACTAACCATATTCTATTCCTCTCTTATCAAAAATAAAAAAGAGACCAGCTTCTACTAATCTCTTTCTATTTCACTATTTTAACATTTCCAACACATATTTTGCATCATCATTGTACTGTGCTAAAATACTCTGAGATGCCTGTACTAAAATACGGTTTGTAGAATATTGTACCATCTCCATATTCATGTTGGTATCGCGTCTACTTGATTCTGCCCTCTGTGTACTTTCTGATGTATTATCCGTTCCACGCAATGCGTGTTCTAACCGCTCCTGTTGTGCCCCAAATGTATCTCTAAACGAAGCTGCCTTTTCAATTGCATTCTGTACCACTGCTATAGATTCTGTCGCTTTTGCATGCGATGATACATCAACCTTGTCCACACCCAAGCTCTCTTTGCTCGCATTAACAAACTTAATCTCTATTCCCTGTCCCGCAAGACTTCCTGTCTGTATCATATAGTATCCTGGTCTTGCCTGCGGAGTTCCATCCGCTAATATATACTGCTGATTAAAATTCGTCGTATATGCAATACGATCCACTTCCTGATTTAACTGATCGATTTCATCCTGAATTGCACGACGATCCGCATCCGTATTGATATCATTAGCTGCCTGTGTTGTCAGATCCGTCATTCGATCCAACACTTCCTGTGTCTCCTGTAATGCTGCATCTGCTGTCTGCAGCATACTAATTCCATCTTGCGAATTTCTGGATGCTTTGTTAAGACCTCTGGTCTGATGACGCATGGTTTCTGATATCTGTAATCCTGCTGCATCATCATTTGCTCCAAGCAATTTATAACCTGTTGCCAGCTTTTTTGAAGACTTCTCCATGTTCTTCACATTACATCGTAACTGTCTACTCTCACAGATCAATGCCATATTATGATTAACTACCATGTTATCCTACCTCTTCCCTGAGATTTTATGCTATCCTACTGTAAATTATATCGAACATTTTGACTGGTTTCTTTAGATAATTTACATACCATTTTTATTTTATTTCAAATTTATATTTCTTCCCTCTATTCTTCAACCTCCTGTTTTACCACCCTGATCACTTCCTCCTGTTGTTCCTCTGTAAGCCGTGGAAAGACAGGCAGGCTGATGATATGAGAATACACTTCTTCTGCTACCGGACAATGTACTCCCTTATATCCATGTTCCTGATAATATGGATGTTCATATACCGGAATATAATGTACATTGACGCCAATTCCTCTTTCTCTGAGTTTTTCGAAAACTTCTTTCCTGTCTCGATTTTTTACCTGGATGATATAAAGATGCCACCCGCTGTTAGTATCCGGCATCTGATAAGGTGTCACGATATTCCGGCAATCTGCAAAGGCTTCATTGTAACGTGCTACGATGGCCCTTCTTCTTGCCAGAAAATAATCTAATTTTTTCATCTGGCTACAGCCTAATGCACATTGTATATCTGTCATGCGATAATTATAACCCAGATCTAACTGCTGATAAAACCACGGTCCCTCATTACGTGTCATCAGACTGGTGTCTCTGGTAATGCCATGACTGCGGAATAAGACAAGTTTTTTATACAATTCTTCACTATTGGTAACGATCATGCCACCCTCACCGGTTGTAATCGGTTTTACCGGATGAAAACTAAATGTCGTCATATCTGAAAGACCACCAATCTTTTTCCCTTTGTATTCAGAACCAAGTGCATGAGCCGCATCTTCGATCACTATCAGATTATGTTCTTTCGCAATTTCATGAATGGCATCCATATCGCATGGCTGACCTGCCAGATGCACCGGTATAATGGCCTTTGTCCGTGGCGTAATCTTGCGTTTGATATCCTCCGGATCAATATTGTATGTTTTAGGATCAATATCTGCAAAAACAGGTGTTCCACCGCAGTAGAGCACACAGTTTGAAGATGCTGCAAATGTGATCGGAGTAGTAATGACTTCATCGCCCTCTCCGATTCCTGCTGCATGACATGCCGCATGAAGTGCTGCAGTATCATTGGAAATAGCGACCGCATACTTTGCCCCCACATAATCTGCCACTGCCTTCTCAAACTCAGCAATCTTCGGACCTGTTGTCAGATAATCCGACTTTAACACATCCACAACTGCCTGAATATCATCCTCTTCAATTGTCTGTCTTCCATATGGTATCATAATAATTATCACCCTTTCATCATCTATTTATGTATATCGTCACATTCGTTCAAATTTCCACAGATCAGGAAATCAGCAATCCGTTCTGCACCTCTTCCATCTACAAGTGCCTTCATGCAGGCGGTCTGCCTTTTTCGCAGATTTTCCTGTCTCGCCAGTTCTGTAAGTCGCATACAGATAATTCTTTCTATATTATGTTCTTCCCTTGCATCCCCCACATAGCACATAGCTCCGTAATTATCCATACTGGCTGCAAATGCCATCTGGTTATCTGCAAAAGAAAAACATATCGTCGGTATTCCACAGGCACACAGTTCCAATAACGTTGTACCGCTTGCCGAAACCGCAAGTTCACAGCTGTGCATATAATCACTCATATTAGAAATATTTTTATGAATACAGATCCTCTTATCCCTCTCTGAAAGCCTGCGCAGTTCTGCTTCATGACTGTTCATATTTCCAACAATTACATGAAATCTGTACCCTTGAAATACATCCTTATCCAGACACTCCTGTAACAGCCTGCCGGCAATATTATAAGTATCAGTCCCCCCAGTTGTAATCAGAATGCTTTTTTCTCTCTGTTCCCCATGTGATTTTAAAAATTCTTTCCGCAGAGGTGCATATCTAAACCCACGCAAATAAACTGGCGTATTTTGCTTTGACTCTTCTTTATTCAATGAATTTTCCGCTCTGACCGGAATATATTGTAACACTGCTGCCACCGGATATATCTGCATTCTCATATCATCAATATAAAGTACCGGAATTCTGTCATTCAATTTTCCAAGATAATATGGAGTTGCCTGATATGAGTCTGCTATCAGATATGTAACTTTTTCCCCCTGCCTGTCAAAATCATCAAGCTGTCTCTCTAAAAACGGAAGTTCTTTCTCAAGATCATCCCATTGGCTTCCTAAGATCCGGTAAGAAAATCCTGCCTGCCTGAGCCGTTCGGTCTCTTTGTCTTCTGCAAGCCAGAATTCACATTCCATGCCTTTTTCCCGACAGGCATCTGCGATTGTCATACAGCGCATCAGATGTCCCGTCGCTACCGTCTCATTAGCATCTGCTCGAAATATGATCATCTCTACTCCACTTCCAGCTGCCCAATCGGTTCCCCAAAACGGTATGCCTTCTTCGCCGTTTTGCCAAGCAATGCTTTATAATATTTCGGCTTGATTCCGATTGCCGGTCGAATACTTCTTACATTCTCTTCCGTAAACAACTCTCCTTCTGCAATCGGCTTTACCGCTACAAGTGAGCGTCTGTATTTTAAACTGCCTTTCTCATGCTCGGTCAGTTCGTAGGTCGGTCTACCCTTGATAAGGCAGGCATTGCGGACATCCTGTACCATTTGGGCAAAATCTTTCATTTCCATTGAAAACGCTGCATCCGGATTCTCAATCTCATGACTTAAGCACACATGTTTTTCAATTACCTGTGCACCAAGAGAAACTGCCACCACGTCTGCAAGGGAACCCATGGAATGATCAGACAGACCAACCGGTATGCCAAACCGTTCCTTCATATCCGGAATTACAGACACATTCATATCCTCATACTGTGCAGGGTACTGGCTGCAGCATTTTAACAATATGACTTGTTCATTTCCCTGTCGCCTGCATGCCGCAAGTGCTTCCGCAATCTCTTCCTCCGATGCCATACCACAGGACATGATCATCGGTTTTCCCTTGCCCGCCGTATATTCGATCAACGGAATATCTACCAGTTCAAACGAAGCAATCTTATAAAATTCAATTCCAATCCCCTCCAGAAAATCTACCGCAGTGCGGTCAAACGGTGTGGACAGGAAATCTACACCTGCTTCTTCGCATTTATCCTTTAGCTGCTGCTGCCATTCCCACGGAGTATAAGCTTCCTGATATAGCTGATAGTAATTATATCCGTCCCATAACCCGCCCTTGATCCGGTATGGTTCGTCGTCACAGTCAATCGTGAGCGTGTCCGCTGTATAAGTCTGGATCTTTACACAATCAGCACCAGCTTTTGCAGCTTCCTCAATAATCTTAAATGCATTTTCAATCTTTCCGGCATGGTTTGCAGACATCTCCGCAATAACATAAACGCCGGATTTCATTTTTTCATATAAATTCATAGCCGCTCCTTTATGCATTTATTCACTTTTCTGAATATAATATCGGCATTTTTTTCAAATCATTCACTGCTTACATTTTTTCACTAACCCTCAAGAAATCTCTTTCTCCATTTAACAACTTCAGAATATTATAAAATGCCTGCTGTCCTGTTGCCAACCTATTTACACTCTCATAAAATACACCCGAATAGTTTGCATTGATTTTCTTTAAACTTATCGCTGATGTAAGCTTTGTTTCAAACGGAACGAAGACCACTTTTTGTTTAAACGGCAACCTATCAAATCGTTCTGCCAGTTCTTCACTATCCGTCTGCATTTCAACAAACAACCTTTTCTCATTCATCCGTTGTTTTCTTTCATACCATTTTTGTTCTGCCTCTTCAAAAGATTTATAGTGATTGAAATGAAGCTCTATGTCACCAAGTAATGCCACTGGATATTCTCTTTTTAAATTTGACTCATACTCATTTTTATAATATTTTACTTTTTCATTCATATAAACATCATAATTTTCTAACAGTCTGATGTAATCTGCTTGTGGAATAAACATATTAATAAATGGGGACAAAAATTCTGCTTTCAGCGAATGATAAGTAAAACCACCCCAACAATGATTTGATATGATGCTTACCTTTCTGTTAACAAACTGCACATATTCTTCCATATCAAACATTGGCAACGAAAATACCATTATCGAAAAAATTCTGTCCGCTTCTATTCCGATACTTACCAATAATGCCTTCATTTGTGCAAAATTCTGTTCCTGACCTGCAATCAGCAGATAATCCCACTCCTGTTGCAAAATATTTTCGATGGTAGTCACTGGATACCCGTCTACATACTCCGCATAGATATCCTGCATTCCGATTCCAATAACTTTTATCTTTCCAAGCAATTCCTGAATTCTTATATGATTTAACGCACTCTCGTATGTTGCACCTGCATAAATAATTGCAATCTTATACATTTTTTCTCTCCTCGAACATTGTATATTTTCTTCACTGCTTTACAGAAACCCGCTTACTGTATGCAAATGGCAGCTTCTTTCCTTTTACCCTGTCATAGAATGCCTGCAGTTTCTGTGCACCATCATTATCTCCCGCTGCTTCACACCATGGGATGACTTTTCGAAGCACTGTCGCCTTATCATAGCTTCCGTGCAAAATCATTAAAAGAAGTGTCTCCGCAGAAATTCTTCCTTCCACCACTGCATCCTTTAACTCTGAATAAGCCGCACTCTCCATTTCGCACTCTACCCGGCGTAAAAGGAATCTTACGGTTATGTATTTCTGGCAGGCTGCCTCATAGCCACCTGTCTTATCAAAAAAGTGTTCTTTTATACCACACTCCTGCTCTTTTTCATAGATTTCACACATTACACCATACAGTTCTAACGCAGAGTTTTTCATCTGGTTTTTGTGATACAACTCTACGATCTTTCCAGCATCTTCCCAATTCCCCACATCAATTAGTCTGCGCACCTCATCTGCCAGCACCTCGCTTAGATTCTCCCATTCCTCCTCATAGACGAATGAAAATCCATCCTCCTCCGTAAAAAAATCCGGATACGTTTCAAGTGCAATTTTTCGATTCTCATCATAATGATTCAACTTTGCAAAACTGCTGTCGTGAATTACCCACGGTGTTTTCTGATAAGGGACCAAGATATGATATCCTGCTTTACGCATCTCAAAGGACTGCGATACATCATAAAAATCAAAGTTCACAAATAAATCTTCCCGCCACGCCACATCATACTGTGTCGCGATCAAAAGTCCGTCCACCGCATCCACTGGGCAGTCTGCCTGCTGCGCCGGGTCACAGATGAGCTGATATGCAAAATCCGGCTCCCTGCAATCCACAGTGCCCTTGTTCCACGCAAGATAGGCAACTCCGGTTTTGGGCATCCCACATCCGCCGACCATTCCAATCATGCCGACATCCGGTGCACTGCGAAACCGCTCTAACAGATAAAAAATAAATTTCGGTTCTTTGATAAACACATCATGATGCAGATATACTTTATATTTCGCGTCACTGCTCTGCATCCCGGCATTGTATCCTGCACACATCGATGGTGCATCCTCAATGCCGATGACATCCCGCTCGAATCCTTCCGGCAGAAGCAGCCTGTTTATGTAGTAGCAGCACTCATTAAAATATAATTGATTGTTCGTGCATATGATAAATGCGATTTTATTTTCATTCATGTATTCTTCTCCAGGTATGTCCACATAAAATTGTTTCTTGCCATTTTCTCTCTCTTATAATATCCTTAATCATATATTTGTAACTTTTTTATGGCAGGGGGACAGTTTATCTATGGAAAAACTAATTATTTTTTACCAATCCTTTTATGAAAACTTATTAAAATAGTCTATTCGCGATGATATCGAAATTCTCGCATGGATCCCCCAGGGATTTCGCTTTTAACTTTTTTATCTATGCATTTTTATAAATAATCCAGTTATCAGCATTCCATCTGCGGTTACCCTTCGTTCCTGGTCAATACGCGCAAAATTCCCCCTGCTTTTTCCCTATATATTTTTTCTGCTGATTTTCTATCCGCCTTTTTCACATAAAATCTGTTTCACTTTTTCTGTTAGCAGCTCATCGCAAAAAATCCGGTTTATGCTCTTTCGGCTTATACCACTTCCTGCAAAGTTCCGGCTTCTTCGGTACAAATATAACTCTCTTACATTAAAGCCTATGATTATCAGATTAAATATGGTTTCAACCGCATCTCGACAGTAACAGTGCTTTGCGTGGTAATACGTTTTCAATTGATGGAAACCATTCTCCTCAATGTCCCACCTGCGGTGCATCATTTCCCATAAGACTCGGTAGTCTGCCGCTTCCAGAGTCGTTACAAGCCACATGAAACGCTCTGTTTCTTTTCCATTTTCTTCCCACTGCTCATGATACCGCACCACACGCAGTTTATATGGACACCCTTCCATCTTAAAACCAGAAAGATCCCATACTTCAATCTTCTTTTTCCCTTTCCAGAAAGATGCCTTTTTTCCCTCATCCTGTTTGAACAGACGCTCTGCATCCTGAAAAATCATTCTTCTTTCGTCTTTCAGGCGTATCACCCCTTCCAGACCATTTTCCTTCAGAGTGTTGATAAATGGAGCATTCAGATATAACGCATCCGCCACAATCACATCCGCAAAATGTCCATGCCGTTTCTTCAGCCGCTCAATCAACCTTTTTCCGCCTGTCAGTTCTCCTTCGTCTTTCCCAGAACCATCCCTTGGTTTTAACATTTCCTGCCCCAGAATTACGTGTGGCGATTTACCTATAATCATGCACACCACACTCCGGTAAAAGTATTCGGTTTCCCCTGTGTGTTTTTTTCGGCTCAGACAGTTCGGACAGGATTTTTTTGTACTGCTGAATAATTCCACACCATCGAGACCTGCCACAACATATCCGCCTATCGTTCCTTCCCGGAATACCCGGTTACGTTTTATGATATCAATCATTTCTTCATGTATGCTGCGTATTTCATCCGGGTTTATTCTGGAGAGAAGGTCGCGGACTGCATCAACTTTTGGAATCCTTCCACTGATACAGTTTTTCAGTCTTTTCGACATGCTTTCAGGGGCTGAAAAAATGGTATGGAAACTTTCATACTGCAGCATCAGAAAAAGCAGTACCGGCATGACAATGTTAAACAATGGAATAGATTTTCTTTTTCTTTCGTCCGTTAAACACTTGATTTTTTGCGGGATTTTATATACACTCTTCATATAAGTTAGCAGTTTCTTCAATGCTAATTTTTCATTCAGGACACCTTCTTTCGTATGTTTTGTTCCATAACATAATTATACAATAAAAGGTGTCCTTTTTGAGTGATTATACAGAAAAAAACAGTAATTTGATACCCAAAATTGATATCCCCTGCTTTGCCTGGAATTCACAGGCAGAACAGGGGCTTTTATTTTTTAAAGCGAAATCTCTGTGGATCCCCTGTGATACAATACCTGCTGTCACAGACTATATCCAGACTCATTTTTCACTTTTTCAGACAACTAATCTGACCATCTGTCTCATGACTTCAAAATTTCAGATACAAGCTGTCATCCGGCAGTTTTTATCCATTTTAGGTATTGATTCTTCGCAGATATTGGACATTTACCAGCTCTATCTACACAAACTTCCGATTAAACAATATCAACAGATTATCAGGAGTTGTACTGCCCCTCTGGATGGCATGATTTTCGGCATTTCACACGGTCAAGCAGGTATTCTCGAAGACTTACTGCCAGGCAATGCCCTAAATTTTTGTTCCAGTTCGCAGGATATTTATTTTAACACCAAAATTTTATCTGCTCTTGCTGAAGAATCATATAACGCTATCTGTCATACAAAGTATATCATTTTCGATATGTTTGACTATACCTATTTCAATTTTGACACTATTTTAACGAACGAATGTCAAAATTATCTCACTGCAAATGGTTTCTTCTGTGAAAATCGCCACGACTATCACCACTCGCAAAGTGTTGACGACATCAATCACTGCCTGACAGAGATTTTTGCACTCCGTTCTGATACTTCTGCGTTCCAGCGCTTTCTGACTCTTTTTCCGCAGATACACTGCCCGGATGTTCAGGAATACCAAAATGAATACCGAAAGCTGATGCGCCCTGACACCACACTTCACCAAGATGCAATTGCTGCATATTTATCTCCATCCACTCCCGTTTTTTCATCCATTCAACGGCATGTGTATGAACCAACCATCCAGTTTCAGATTGCAAACTTTGCAGAGTTTCTCCACCTGGTATACTGCATCAATCCTAATATCAAGGTCATTGGTGTTCTGTTGCCAAAATATTATGTTGTAGAGGAAACAGAACAGACTGTAAATCAGCTTTGGAAACCTTACTTTGAAAACATTGTCTCTTCATTTCAGGAAAAGTACGCAAACTTTACGTTTTGCGATTTGAAAAATTTGACGGACATTTCGCATAATCCAGATTTCTATCAGGATTTGACTCATTTAAACTTTGAAGGTGCACGCCATCTGACAAACTATATTGTATCCGCCATCTCAGAACACTCATGAGAGTAACAGCCGCTTTTCAAATGATTTGTTCAGACAGAATTCCGTTCCAAACCCCTCCTTAAACCTCGACAATCCAAAGTTTAAGTATCTACCCTGATTCTCGGTACAGATTCCAAAGGTAAACAGTTCAAGCTGTTTTTCGACCGCGCATTCTATCAGATGGTAAATAAGGAAATCCATCGGAAAAAGCTTCTGATACTGTTCATCTGAAGACAGATACTGTGTGTGCATAATTCTGCCATCAAAAAGGAATACCATGCTTCCGGCAATCATTTTCTTCTCCAGAAAAACGCCATAGAACTCTATTTCCTGTACAAATCTGTTATATTTTAAGTCAATCAAATCCTCATAGGAATGTACACTTTTTAACCCAAGTTTTTTCAGGTTTATTTGCAGGACATCATAAAATTGCATAACTTGCTCTTTTGTTTCAAGTTTTTCAAATGTAAGATTGTTTTTTAATGCGTATCTGTAATCACGCCTTTTTCCCGCTGAAAACTGCGAAAGAATATTTTCCCGATAGCGGTTAAGGTGCATATAATAATTCAACTCGGTATATTGTTCATACCCCTTCTGATACAAGAAATAATCCAACAAATCCGTATTTTCCCGTTCAAAAACCGCCGGCGTCATTTTCAGATAAATCTTATCGAATTGCTGCTCCCGCAAATAGTCTTCCATACAGTCCATAAGTTCGTTGATACTTGTAGCATTATATATCTGCTTTCCGATTACAATCCCACCAAACGTTGTTCCCTTATGTGAGAAAAACACTTTTTCCCCCTCTTCTATCCATTCGCACCCTAAAACGCAGGCAGTCAACGTATTTCCCTTATAAATCATCAGAGAACAATCTTTAAATCTATCCTTTGGATGATAATTAATAAATTTTCTTGTCTGCAGAAATGTTCCATTCATGCTTTTCTGTTTTACAAAAGAATCCCAGTTTTCTTCCTGTTCTTCTGTATAACATTTTATTGAAAATTCCATAACGCCCCCTTTTATGCGTCCACGTTCCTACAACTTACACATTCTTTCAGTGCGTTTATGAATCGTCTGTTCTCCTGTTCATTTCTTACTGTAACCTGAATGTATTGTTTTCCGTTTTGTATTGCTCCAGTCAAATCTCTGATTAAAATGTTCTTTTTTAAGAGTTTTCCCGCAAGTATCTCGCTTTTTTCTCCATTTTTTAATTCGCACATAAAGTAATTTGCACACGAAGCATAAGCCTTTAATTCCGGGATTGTGCAAAGACTCTCATAAAGATTCTCGCGTGCTTCCTTTACCTGAATCAGCGCTCTTGCGTAATCTGCTTTATACTTATCAAGTATCTGTAGGAAAAATTCAGCAACAGCATTTATGTTCCAGGCTGTCTTTTCGTCTTTTAACGCATCTATTACTGCCTGGTTTCCACCTGCTAAAATACCAATCTGCAAACCTGGAACACCGTAACTCTTTGACAGACTTTTTATCACATACAACTCCGGATTTTTCATTAGCATCTCCTGATGCAGCACCGACATTTTTTCCTTATCTGCAAAATCCATAAGACTCTCATCCACAATGAGTCTGATATTTCTTTTTCCGCACCAGTCAAGAATCTTTTCTACATCTGCAATCTTTATTCCCTGTCCTGTCAGATTATCAGGATTACTGATCACAATACTGCCGACCTCTTTATCCGCAAAAAAATGCATCCACTTTTCAATATCCGGCTGGAAATCCTCCTCCACCGGATTATATTGTACCCATTCTTTCTTGCAGCACATCAATGATTCTTCCCATGCTGTTCCGACAAATCCAACCTTGCCGTCCGTCTTTTTTAGTAACGACCCAAGCAGTTCTGTCGCCCCATTTCCAATCATGACATTCTCCTGCCGGATTTCAAACGACTTCTCTGCCAGTAAATTGTTTGCTTTATTTCCGGATGGATATTGTCTCATTAACACTCCAAGATTTGATGTTATCTCATCTATCATCCTCTCATTTGGAAAATAGGCATTGACCGGATTACTGTAATCGAGAAGGTGTGGAAATCTCCAGTAACCACCTTTACATTTCTTCATCTTCCTGTACCTTGCCACATCATCTTCCATAAACAACGTTTCCGCATTATCAAGGTCCTGAATATCATCAATTTCGTACCATAACTGTCCGCTCAACCGCTCCGCTTTTATCGTCCTGCGGTTCAATCGTAAAATCAGATTTATTACCGTCTCATAGTATTCATTATCCCCCATTGCTTTAGTGTATGCCTCTAAAAACGGCACATAGACCTGACTTGAAAACTCTGCTCCGAATTTGTAGATATTAACTGTCTTGTAGTAGTGCTCTTTGTCTGAAAATTTCAATAATTTTCCCGGAATGAAGTCCGTCATGTTGTCCATTTCATCTACTACAATACAGCTTCCGTCCATCCAGCTCTCAAATTTATCCACAAGTGCTAACGTATCTCTTTCATCATTTAACAGCAAATCTATCAGACATTCTTCAAAAATCAAATCCGACTCTAAAAGTAGAGTGTCCTCCGACACCAGATAATCTTTTGCCATAGAAAGTGAAAAAATATTATTCGTTTTATCATAAACGTCATTTATTATGAATTGAATTGGTGTATGTATGTCAAGCGTTTTAACAAACGACATCAGATTTTCGCGCTGATATCCCGCCACGATAATAATCCGGCTTAACCCTTTTTTATCAAGAATCTTGAGTGCACGCTCAATCAGACTTACGCCCCCTACCTTTACCATACATTTTGTATTTTCTCTGGTCAGTTCTCCCAGACGCTTTCCCATACCCGCTGCTAAAATAATCGCCTGCATAAGTCACCTCCGTACTTTTATCTCTTAAGAATGAAATAATATTGCGATGTCTCTTTCCTATTGTTTAATTCTGGCTCTTCAAACAGATAACCTTCCTGTTCCACTGAAAATCCATTTTCAAACAGTGTATCTTCAAAAATCTCCAGCAATTCATCACGCGTTCTGTAAATGGCATTATAGTCATCCCTTAATTCCTCAGAATAAAAATCTTTTAATGTCAATCTGTCCACAATTCCAATCGGTTCCCGGATACAAATGGTTGTATTTTCCTCGCAGACATTACAAAGCTTCTTAAGCACATTTCTGATGTCGGAATCATTAATATACATAATAAGACCTACAATAATAATTTTATTAAATTTTTCCTTTTGATGTTTCTTTAGAACCTGATCAACCTCCCATGCAGACCCCTCATAAAAAGAAAAGTTTTCTTTTTTATTACGCTCTCTTGCAATTCTCACAAATTCACTACTATAATCGATACCACAGTATTCTTCGATATCCTCTGTAATCGCATCCGCCCATCTGCCGATTCCACAGGCAAAATCTAAAACTCTCGAATGTGAATCCAGCTGCAACAGTGGCTTTAATATTTGAACCTCATACTTGTTTCTCTCACGCACCAGTTCTGGATGATTATCCTGATACATCGTCAGCGAATAAGGATTTTTTTCATTATACTTTCCACCTCTTCTAGAAAAAAAATCTTTTGTTTTCTTATCATCAATTTCTACTTTATCTGCAATTACCCTCATTGTATGACCTCCACGTACATTATTTCATCCGATAATTTATATATATTTCAGAACCATATTCAGGAAAATACTTCACCATTTTATCTAGTCCATCTATCAACGTTTCCGTAAGAATTCCCTGTTCAATGCACTGCATCATCTGTTTGTGTGAAAATGGTTTCAAAAAATAACTCCCCATATCAAGTATTTCTATAGCTCCTTCTTCCGCAGATTCCAGAATTGTCTGCTGGAATTTCTTGTTGCGCTCAGATGCTTCACATGGATTCTTGATCAAACCCATTTCTACCGCCCAAAGTCTATGGACAGAATCTGCATTAGCTACATTTACATGAATAACCGTATGACAATTTTTACATAATCTCTTTATCGATTTAAGAAAATCTACCGGCTCCTCGATTTCATTCAGCAAACCGCTAACAATAATAAAATCAAATGTCTGATGTTCCAGCATCTTTACTGCCTTCTCAAGAGTACTGCAAATGACAGTAACTCTCCCATCTTTATCAAGCTCATTTTTTGCCTTTTCTGCAAATTTAGGACTCGGTTCCACAACCACAGCCTTTTTAAATTCTGTTATATAATTTACATACGAATCCAATCCACAGCCGACTTCCAAAATCGTGTCATGTTGATAGCGTTTTAGTTCTTCCAACACCTTTTTCCTGCGGTAAACCACCTGATACTCCGTTTCAAACCGATTTGCCGGATCATCCATGCAGTCATAGTCACTTGTATATTTTTGTATATCCCTCATCAAACTTACTTCCTTGTTACTTCTGATTGTTGTAATAAGTTTCTCTCCATTTTACAGCCAGTTCCCTGTACGTCATCATATCATGAACACTGCCCTTTTCCCCTTCATATTTCCAGAAATCCTCTCTTGAAAATCCATATTTTTGTTCAAGAACATCCAATATGCCGTCTTCCCTGATACATTCATGGTAAAACAAAATTGCCGCATCCTGAAAAACCGATGAGTTAAAGCATGCCAATATTAAAAATTTTTTGCATACGATATCCTCATTTTCCAGTGACATATCCCCTTCCAATTCTCTTGAAAAGGAACGATTAAAAAAATCTCCATCTGTATTCCTGAAAACATCAAAAAGAATATAAGACATTTCTGTATCCAGCCGTACCATATTATCCACTGTGGCTGCACTAATATTCCCAACTTTATCCTGAGGATGCCACATATAATATGTCAGTTTTTCCGGCATAACATAAATAGTTTCATTGGGCAGCATCCTAAGCCACAATTCCAGATCCTGTAACTGTCTGTATTGAAATCGATAGCCACCATATTTCTGAAACACTTCTGTCCGGAACATGACGGACGGATTGTTAAATTTATTGCCCTCAACAATCAGTTCACGAAACCATTCATGCATTTCCCTGTTCTGAACATTAAATATCTTTTCCAGCCGCTCTTTCTCATTTAAATCCGGAGTTAAAACTTCACACCATGAAAACACCGCTCCAATACTTCCATGACTTTCAAGAAAATCAACCTGTTTTTTTATTTTATCCAACGTCCATCGATCATCTGAAGCAAGTTCTGCTACATACTTTCCCTGTATTTCTTTTTCCGCTATTTCATACAGGCGAAATGCCGTATTCTTTTCTGTTGTTAAAGCAGTCACTCTCTCATCTTCACAGGATTGAAGAATTTCCAATGTATCATCTTGCGAGCCATCATCCACCACAATAACCTGTAAATTTTTATAAGATTGATTTAAAACACTGTTCAGACATTCTGAAATATACGCTCCCTGATTATAGCTGCTTATCAATACTGTTACTAATGGTTCCATACTTCCTCCGTTTATCTCCAGCGGTTCAATGTGTCAATTACATACTTAATCTGTTCTCCGGTCATTCCATAATACATCGGTATACTAAGCTCTGTTGCTGCAATCTCTTCCGCAAGCGGATAACTTCCCTCCAGCAGTCCAAGATTCTCGTATGCCTTCTGTCTGTGTATCGCAGTTGGATAATGAATGGTTGTCCCAATCCCATTCTCGTTCAGATATGTTTCCAGCCTGTCCCGCTCCTTTGTACGAACCGCAAAAATATGCCATACGTGGGAATTGTACGGCATTTCGACTGGCAGAATCAGCTTTTCATTTTTTATTTCCGTTAAATATTTCTGTGCAGTCTTCCGGCGGTTTTCATTCCATCGATCCAGATTTTTTAATTTTATAGAAAGTACTGCAGCCTGTATCTCATCCAGTCGAGAATTATTTCCCTGATAGATATGATGATACTTATAGTCCGATCCATAATTTGCCAGTGCACGTACTTTATCCGCAAGCTCTTTGTCAGATGTCACAACAGCACCACCATCCCCAAATGCACCAAGATTTTTCCCCGGATAGAAACTAAAACCTGCAGCATCCGCAAGATTTCCAATTCTTTTATTTTTATATAGGGCACCATGTGCCTGCGCTGCGTCCTCAATCACCTTCAGCCCATGCTTTTTTGCGATTGCATTAATTGCATCCATATCGGCTGCCTGCCCATATAACTGCACAGCAATGATTGCCTTTGTATATGGTGTAACTGCCTTTTCTATCCGTGCCGGATTTAACGTATAACTTTCCATATCCGGTTCCACAAAAACAGGAACTGCCCCAGCATATGTCACTGCAAGCGCTGTTGCAATAAACGTGTGTGATGGTACAATTACCTCATCACCTGCACCAATTCCATATGCCTTTAATATCAGAAAAAGAGCATCTAGCCCATTTCCACAGCCAATACAATATTTTGCTCCACAATATGCCGCAAATTCCTGTTCGAATTGTGTTACCCGTTCGCCACGAATAAACCAGCCCGCTTCATATACCGAGAGAAGTGCATTTTTCAGTTCTGCATCCACTTCCCGGTGCATCGGTTCAAATGATACAAATGGAATTTTCATCTTATTTCTCTACCCCGACCATCCGCAGGAATTCATTGTAATCCCTGATATAGTCTTCTTCCTTATAGTATTCTGATGCCAGCACCATCAGGACTGCATCCTCAGAAAAGTCATACATTTCACGCCACATGTTATTTGCAATATACAAACCTTCATATGGTTTTTCCAGCGAGACAATCTTCTTTTCCGTTCCGTTATCCAACAGTACCTTACAGGATCCATGAATACAGATTAAAATTTGTTCCAGCGACTTATGTGCATGAAACCCTCTATGTACATTTTTTTTCGTATCATACATATAGTAAACACGTTTAATTTCAAACGGAATATCTTTATATTCTTCCAGTGCGACCAGCATTCCCCTGTCATCACCATGCTGCTGAAACGCATATTTTATTACCTGCATAAAATTTCCTACCTTCTTGTGACATCTTAATCATACTTTCTTTAATATTGCACCATAATTTACATATTCAATTCCATCCGTAACTTCTTCTTTTAATGCAATTTCTGATTCGATTTCAAAACCGCATCTTACAAATAACTCTCTGTAGCACTCCACATTTCTGTAAACTGCCTGATATCCACTGATAAAATTATATAAAAAAATCTCTCTGTATTCAGTTTTAGTAAGACTATCTCTAACAATTAATCTTGCCCCTGGTTTTAAAACTTCATATACATTCCGTATAATATGTTCCGCCTCTTCCTCATTATTTATACAAGTCAGCAATCCTAACATCATGAAATTATCATATTGCCGATCAAATTTTAATGTTATAGCATCTGCCTGCACAAATTCTATATTATTAATATTCAACTTTTCAGCTTTATCTTTTGCAAAATCTATCATACTCTTTGAATAATCAAATGCATATACTTGTTTTGCTTTCTTTGCTATCAGGAAACTCCATTACCCACTTGCACAGGCCAGATCTCCTACAATCTGTGTTTCATCGATATAAGGTAAATACATCTCCTCTAACCATTTCTTTATTTGTTCATCAAGGAAACCATTTACACCATTCTTTACAGTCCAATTCTTTTGTTTTGTCCACCACGCAGTCATACTGTCATTCTGATATCTTGTTTTTACCTTCTTAATCAATTCTTCTGAGTCCGTCAAAAATCCTCCATCTTCAGAAATAATTCCACCCTTCTCCATAAAATCCAAATACCATAGATCTTTATAGATCTGGCAATCTTTTTTTGCATCACCACTTAGTGTATTCTGTAATTCCTGCCTTACTATCCTGTAAGCTTCTAATTGTTCCATCGTCTTTTTCATTCTGTCATTTTTCCTTTTTGCCAAACGTGTTCTCTATTTCACAATATATACTTTGTGCTGCATTTGCGTTTTTATAATTCATATTTTTATAATCAAGATTTTCAAGAAAAAATTTTTTTCTCTTCTCGAACTGTTCGTCGTTTTCATTCAAAACTACTTTTTGAAGGAATTCGTCTATTGCCGCAAAATTATTTCCCTCTGCCTGATATAACTGTTCCACTACCAGTTTCCCGAACTCATTAAAGCGCTGTTCTTTTCTCTTCAAAAATAACATCGGGTGACTCGTATACATGTACTCAGCTAAAAAAGATATGCTATCCAAGATCATTGCATCTGACTTACACATCAAATCCTGATACATTCCATCATTCACATAAGCTGCATTCTCCAAATCTTCCCATTGTTTTATATAATCTTCCCATTCGCTATCATCCTTGAATATTCCAGCCAACACCGCTTTCGTCCTCAACGTCGGATGTGGTTTAAACACCCACACTATATCTTTTTGATATTTACGTGCAAAATCCAACATCTTTTTCCCATTCTGTGCAAAAGTCGAAAAGCACACAGGTTCTTTGTCTTTATCAAGTGTATGATGTGGTGCATAAATCACACATTTTGCATTTGGATTTCCAATCTTTTCTTTCAATTCGTCCCAAATTGTACAATTTTCACGCTCTCCATAAAAACTATCCATTTTGGGATATCCAAGATAAACGGTATTTCTGTTTCCTACAAAAGAATACCTGCCTGCCAATTCTACTGCAATTTTATTTTCTTCAAAAATTTTCCACGCAATATTATGTATCAACTGGTTATACTGTGCTTCGATAAACCTTCCGTCTTCACTCCCTGCTATCATAAAACCATATGGAATATACGCATGAATCGTATCCAGTGAATAATATAACAAATGAAAATGTTCTTTAAAACCGTCTGCCCAAGGTGTCAGCCAAATGCACAGCTGCGGTTTCATCCCTATCTCATCCCATGTGTATAAATGCTCTGTCTCCACATCAAAGGTCTGTTTTACCCGCAATCCACGTTTTTGAAAGAAACTTACGGTCTCACAATAATCCCTTTTTAAAGGGTTCCCCATGCCATTTAAATATGTTGCCATCACAAAAATATACGGTTCAAACTTTTCTGATTTTTCTAACAGCCAGTATAGTTCATCTCCGATCCAGTCCTGAGACGATGACGTAATAAAACCAACAATTATTTTTTCCTGTTTTCGAAGTCTTTCAATATTCATCTGTTCCAGATAGGATTTAATTTCCCAAAAGGTTTCTCTGCCATGTTCCATATATTTTGTCATGTTCATGACCGCATCCAGATGCCAATATCGAAATTTTGCTATCGTCGTCTCGTTTATAAATCCGTTTTCAATAGATTCCAATAATTGTCTGGCCAACTGTTCTGAAATTTCCATTCTTTTCCTCTTTTTAAAATCTGTTTCATAAAATTCTAGTTTTTTGGATACATTTTTTCAAGCCGTTCCCGGAACGTAAAATCACGCTTTACACGCTCAACTCCCGCAAGTGCAATTTGTTTTCTCTCATCCTCGTGTTCTAAGTAATATTTTGCCTGATAAAACAAGTCCTCTATATTCTCATATACGACTAACTCTTCTCCGACGTTAAAATACTCAAAAAGTTCTTCCTGATAATTAGAGAGCACAAATCCGCCGCAGCCAAGCACGTCAATGACACGAAGCGGTATTCCGGTACGGATGGTCTTGAGCGAAATATTCAGGTTGATTTTGCTCTGGGAAAACGCAAGCGGCATTTGGGAATAATAGTCCGCATATCCACGGTATCGCACTTTTTCCAACCGCTTATCCACATCCGTTGAGTACAAATCCACCAGATAATGTGCAGATAAAAGTGCTAATGCCATATAACGTTCCCGCCCGGTCGTCTCACAAGCAAGCATAAATTCAAGCTCTCTTCTGCCCATCGAGAAACCGTCCGTTGCCACCTTTGCATAATCGGCATTCATCTGTGCCAACAGTTCATCCGTAATTAATTCCGGTATCAGATAACCGCCGTACACTTTGCCCTGTGCATTTACGATTCCTTCCAGATACCCCTTTGTATAGCCCTGTAACGGTGCCGTAAAATATGCATACTCTGTCTGGTAAAGTTTTCCAACTAAAGAGATATCCGTCCGATAGTCTTCTTTTTCCCGTTTCGATGCATTAATACGAAAGACCCCCGTATCCACCGCAAGCGGCAGATGCATCGCATTGACTCCATTTTTGTGGTGTTCCTCTGCCTGTCCCCTGTCAAAAAAGAAAATCCGGTTGCAGGAATTCTTAAGGCTCTCCAGATTTCGAATGTGAAGTGGCGAATCATATACCCATGCCGTATATACGATTCCAAGTTCCTCACACAACATCGAAATCAATGGCGAAAAATTGACCGACAGCACGTCCGTATAAGTTCCCGCCTTTAAATAAGCTCGAAACTGCTCTAAAAAAGCATCATCCTTTTCCCAGTCGTTAAACTGATAAAAAAATGTATCATACGGGATTTCCAGTTCCTTCAACCCCCGCTCGATTCCCTTATTCATAAAAGAATGCCACTCAAAAAATAATAGTTTCATAACTGAAACCTTATGATCTGCCACCTTATTCCCCTTTCATCATTCGGTATTTCATTTCTGCCAATTTCCAATCTGTCTCGTTATCGATGTCCTGCACTTCCAGTTCCGATACGATATATGGAATGATTCCGGTGTCAATCTGTCCTCTGACGCTTCTGTATTTTTCTACATCATAGCAGTAAAACTGTCCACAGTCATGGTACATCGTCTCTAGATCCTGCGAACGGCTGTTGCGGTACTGCGGGTAGCAGAACTCAAGAAATTCACCTTTTTTTACAACACCGCGCTGCGGTGGAAACGAAAATGCCACAACAGGCATCAGCATCGTCCCCTGCTTCTCCTGTAACAGTGACATTCCGGCCTTTAACTTCTGTGCTGTTACAAACGGTGCTGTTGGATAGATGCACGCCGCATGGTCAAACTTCTCTCCACGCTTTTCGTATTCCTCAAACACCTCCATCAGTACATCCGCTGTTGTTGCAAAATCTCCCGCTGTGCGCTCGCTCCGCAAAAAAGGCACTTCCGCACCATATTTTTTTGCAATCTGCGCTATTTCTTCATCATCGGTCGACACCATGACCGTATCAAAGCATCCTGCTTCAAGTGCCGCCTCAATCGAATATGCCATAATCGGCTTTCCACAAAAGTCCTTGATATTCTTACGCGGAATCCGCTTGCTTCCCCCACGCGCAGTGATAATTGCCAGGCTTTTCTGATTCATATTTGCTCCTCCGTCCTGTTCCAAAGCTTTTTATAAGCAAAAAACTGTCACATTAGTATATGCGCTAACATGACAGTTTCAAATTTCTATTTTACTACTTTCGCAGCAATCTCTCCCAGCTTTTCAAACACCGGAATCACATTCTGGAACTCCGCTGCCATTGCCGCATCATCCTTTGCCTTGATTGCCTCTGCCAATGCGGAAACTGCCTTGTTAAATGCTTTTTTATCAAGGCGTTCCTCTCCGTCATTGATCACTTCCAAGGTTCCATTTACCACCTGAATTTCCCAGTTGATAGCATCTACAATGGATTTTAAAAATTTATCGGTATCATCCAGACGCTTGCCGGATAATTCCTTCACAATAATATTCATATTCTTTACAAGACGTTCATTGAACTCCAAAAGCACCTCCAGTGCCTCAATCTGCTCTTTTCTGTTATCTTCCATGATTCTTCCCTGCCAACAATAGCAATGCCATTTGGCGTTCCTTTCTCTTTACATTTTAAATATTATATCGGCATAAAGTGACATTTTCCTTAGTTTAATCCCCAAAGACGTTGCTATTTATTCGCAATCCCCAATTGTTACCAGAAGATACCCCTGTCCACAGATATCCTCCATCCCAAGCTGTCTGCTTTCTAGTAGCCACAGCTGCAATGCTTTTCTTAAATAATGCTCCTCCGGCAGAAATGCAAGTGCGTGCTCTGCGCCAATCGTATACTCTCTCACATTGTGGATCCCATCCTGCTCAAACTCGCTGCCAAGACTGTACTGCGGTAATTCTAACCCATATGACCAGACGCCCTGTTGCTCCATCATTGCCTTCCCAGTGCGATATGCGATGCTTGCCGCATTCGGAATCATGGAAATCATGTGTTTCGTATAATGGCTCCAGTTTTTTAACAAATCAATTCTCTCATCTGTATGGAAATGCTCCAGAAGTCCGCACTGATAAATATAGTCAAATTCTTTTTCCTCAAACGGAAGCGGCTTTGTCGCATCCGTACAGACCACATTCATTCCAAGATTCAGGTGGCTGTTTATCACATTAACCAATTCTACACATTCTTTGGAGAAGTCAAGCGCTGTCACCTTTCTTCCATGCCTTTGCAGATATGCGGCACTTTGACCTGAACCACAGCCAACCTCACACATCTTGTCTCCCTCGGCAGAAATTTTTAATAACTCCTCAGTCCAGCAGAACACCTGCTCCGTCAGTATTCCATTAATAACCTGCTCTGCCTGCTCTTTATTATAAAGTTCTCCCCATTGTTCCTCGTCCAAGCGCTTTTCATATTTTTCCATCGTATTTATATTACCTCCCATTTTTATTCAGTGTCTCAAGCAATTCTAAAAATTCTTTTGCCCGAACATCCCAGGTATGAAACTGCTTTGTCTTCTCTCTTCCGCTCTCTGCAATCCGTACCCTTTCCGCCTCATCGGAAAGCAGTCGTTTTATCCGCTCTAGTAGTGTCTCCCGCTCCGCAAGTCCAAAACTTACCAAATCTTTTCCATTTTCATATCTTCCTTCCAAATATCTGGTATCGTCCGTCACAAGCACCGCCCCCGCTAGCATAATATTTGCCATCCGCTCGGTAAACCCGGCTTTATGCCACGACATAATGTTTAATGAAAGCTTCGACTGCTGCCAGATCAAAAGACTCTCCTCCACTGTGACATCCGGATGACAGATCAGATTCTCATACGCAGCCAGCGGGCTGTTCCTCCAGCTGTCACCAAACACATTCACCGTAAGTCCGCTGTCTAACAGAACCCGGAGCACCCGGTCTCTGTAATAGTGCATCACGCAGTAAATGACTCGGCGCAGTCCATATAAAATTTCCACGAACTCCTTTTTATCCACGCTTCTGCCGTAAAATATAAGCGCTCTTTTCAGTGCTTCCTCCGATGACAAATCGGGATTTTTTCGCATCACAAGCAAAAACCGGTTTGCAAGGAAACGCTCCTTTCGCTCCATCTGGTGAATCAGTAATATTTCATTCCAGTAATTTCCATAAGTTCCCACGAATGTCAGATCATATTTTCTGGTGACCTCGTTCTTACACGTCGGCTCAATCCCGGCTGGTGGAAACAACACTGCATTTTTTCTGAAATAGTTCTGCACAAATGCCACATAGTCCGCATCATGTGTGAGTACATAAAAATCAGGATACTGATGTTCCAAATGTTTTTTCATCCACACCGGATGATCAAAAATGAAGTTAAATTTCGGCCCGTAAATTGTCTCGTGCAGATAATGAATCTCATCCTTCATCTTCACAGAAAACAGATAACTCTGTACGCCGATAACCGCCTTAAAGTGCCGGTTCCGGTACTGCAAAAGTTCCTCTAGCGGCTGGTTTGCCATATCATACCAGATAATCTGTGCTCCCGCTCTCCCCAGTGCCGCCCCGAACTGTTCTGCAAACACGGTCAGCACATTGTGACACACATCATCTCCCTTGTAAATCAACACTGGCTCTGTTGGCGCGTCAAGTTCATAAAACAATTCCGCATGCCCTATCATTGCCTCCAAAAAGGAAACCGCCTGCTCATAATGCCCATGGCTTTGTGCCTCCTCAAGCACAGATGCCACTGCCATCTCAAACACCTGATTTTCCTGTAATATCTGACTGTATTTTCCGATGATGTAACAGTCTGTTTTCCAGCCGTCTGCCGTCTCTTCTGCGGTGTCATTCGTCAAAAGTTCCATTCCCATGTCCCCAGACGGCTCCTCTGTCAGATCAAATGACGTTCTCTGTGCAATCCGAAGTAAAAGCTCATACTTTTTTTTCGCCGGAAGCCGGTCATTTCTGCCACCCGCTAACAGGATCAGTTCTTTTGGGATCAGAATATCTCCCTCGCAGATCGTCTCATCTAACAAAAGTTCCAAAAACGAAATTCCTTCTGCCGTCTGTCTTAAAACCCGTTTCATAAATCTCTCCCTTACAACGTCCCATACTGTTTTTTTATATCGGCTACATCATTTTTCTTCTTTAATGTTCTAAAATCCATTTACATTTCCGCTCTTTTCTCCGATATATACAGATATGCACTTTATACTTTGTATCACTGCATCATCGATATCTTATACTTTACAGGAGAATTTACATGAAACTGATTTTATTTGGAGATATTCCAAACTGGAATAGAAGCATACAGTTACTTCAGACCTACCGGCCGGATATCTTTATCGCCGGACTTTCGAGTGTTTCCCTTGGGCAGTTTGCTTCCTCTTCCGTGACCTATACGCCAGAGGAAACCGCAGTCCTCTACCGTTCACACCAGATTGACGGTGTCATTAACATTCAAGGGGAAAATCCCTACTATTTCCGTCTTTTAAAAGAACTTGGCATTGAAAATATCTATGTCATTCCACATACTCTTTACCAGAAACTCGAGCTTTCCAAATCCATTGACGGTGATGCCATTCTTTATCCTTATAAAGAAGTACTCCCAGAGCTGATGCAGCTTGAATTTCACCTTGCCGACCACTGCAACTTAAACTGCAAGGGATGCAGCCATTTTTCCAACCTCGTGCCACAGCCTGTCTTTCCGGATAAAGAACAGTTTGTGCGCGACCTTCAGCAGCTTACCGGCTATTTCTCGCAGATTCATGATTTTTATCTGCTCGGAGGCGAACCGTTATTAAACCCGGAAATCGGTGTCTACATCAACACTGTACGCAAAGCATTTCCCTATACGAATCTGATTATTGTCACAAACGGACTGCTTCTTCTCTCCTTAAAGGAAGAAGTCATTCAGATGATCAAAGAAAATCGTGTACACATCAGCATTTCAGACTATACCTGCCTTGACCGTGATAAAATTATTTCTTTTATCCAGGCACATGCCCTCTCCGCTGATCTGCGTGAAGGAAAAGAGTGTTTTTCCAAGTATTTAAATCCGCAGGGGGACTCCGATAAGGAACAGGTCTTTGCAAACTGTATCCGCAGAAACTGTACGTTTCTCGCAAAGGGTAAAATGGCGGCATGCTGCCAGCCTTTCGTTGTTCACTACTTTAACGACTATTTCCATGAAAACCTTCCGGAGGAAGAGGGCATCGACCTGTACGAACCCGGACTCACCGGCTGGGAAATCCAGAAACGTCTGATTACACCAATGGAATCCTGCCGCTACTGCAGTGCCGACGTCCCGTTTGATTGGGCAATGTCAAAGGCTCCTTACTCTAAAGATGACTGGTGTGTAAATTAATCCTTACATTTGCAATACTTTTTCTAACAGTTCCACAATCTGTTCCGTGGCACCAAGCCGCCCGGCATCCCGTAAAATAATTTCTACTCTGTGATTAAAAGTATCGGTCGCAAGATAGTCTGCCTTATACTTTGCAAGCAGCAGACAGCTTGCGATGAGATACTGTCCACTGTCACCGCCTGATACTCCCGAAACCGAGTAACTGGCATCAAGGTATATCTCATCCAGAAAAATCGCCTGATATTTTTTTGCAATCCGCAAGGCAAAATCATAATCTTCCAGACATCGTAACGATTCATCAAGTCCCCCGACTGCCTCAACACATTCCTTCTTTAACAACATTGTCGGAATTCCTACCAGATTGTCCCACAAAAGCTGTGCATAGATATCCCCGCTTTTCTTTTCATATGGAATTTTTTCATCCGGGAGCACCATGCCTCTCCCTGCTCCGAGATCGTAGCGGAACTTATGGTAAACCATCCCCACATTCGTCCCGGCATTACGCATTGCTTCCATCTGTGCTTTTAATTTTCCCGGACGCCACAAATCATCGCTGTCCTCAAATGCCAGATAATCATAGCGTGCCAGTTTCATTCCGCAGTTTCTAGCCCTTGACTGTCCCCCATTTTCCGGCATCCGGTGATAACGAATCCTGCAGTCCTTATACGAAGTAACCACTTTCTCTGTTTCATCCGTAGAGCCATCATCCACAACAATCAGCTCAAAGTCTTCATAGGTCTGCGCAAGCACGCTTTCAATTGCTTTTCCAATCTGATTTGCCCGGTTGTAAGTCGGCAATATGATGCTGACCGGCTCTGTCTGTTTCATAATAGTTTTCCTCTAATCCTGCTTCCTTAATTCCTTAAAACGATTGATTTTCATTTCCGCCTTATAATCTTCAAATAATTTTCTGCAATCGTATTGTGGTTCATATCCAAGCTCTTTTTTCGCATTTTCGACATCCATCAGGAATCCCCCTGATGCTGGCAAATCAGGTCTGTATACAATCTGGGATGGATGATCCTTTGATGAAAACACTTCAATAATTGTCTCGATCTGTTCCTTTAACGTCACTGGAATTCCGGTACCCACATTGTAAAAACCTTCTTCACGGTCTGCTTCTACCGCCTTGCAAAGCATCTGAGCACAATCATAAACATGCACCATATCTTTAGAATAGTCCGGATTCCCCCACAGTTCAATTGGTTCTCCCTTCATAGCAAGCTCAATCATGCGGTATACCGGACGCAATGTCTTTTTACCATTCGGAAAATAATAGTGATATGGGCTATAACTGTAGATTGTCGGGAAACGGAAAACAAACTTTTTCAAACCATATTCCTGATGATAATGTTCTAACAGTTCAATCGCTGTATTTTTCGTAATAACATAGACTGCATGGTCTCCCTTATAACTGAAATTGTATGGCAAATCCGGCTTTAAAACTGTGCCATCCGTTGCAAAAAGTGAAATATCAAACACCGTCGTGGAAAACAATATCCGGTCTGCATGAACACGTCTGCAATACTCTAACACATGGTATGTTCCAACTATATTCGTTTTAATATAACTCTCCGGATTGTACTCCTCCATGTAAGAAGGAATAACTGCAGCTAAATAAATTACCGCATACACATCCTCTTTCGGAAGTTTCTCAAACTCTTCCTCACGAGAAATATCCACAGAATAATACGGAATTCCCTGTTTTTCGAAAAAATCCGTTCTACGTCTTCCGGATGCAATTACCTCATATTCTTCTGGATTAAAATATTCTCTCGCATATTTCAAAACATAAGACCCTACATTTCCCGTCGCCCCAAAAATAATAATTTTTTTCATTCTACCTTTCCTCCAATTCTTTGACCACCGCTATTACTTCATCCATATCATTCTCCGTGTATCTCTGGTCACAAGGAAGCGGCACCACATTTCTACTATAGTTATATTCCGCAGTATGTATTTCACAATCTTCTAACACATTCTGCCATAAAACTGGCACAAAAATCTTGCGTTCAATTAATTTTCTTCGAAGCCTTTCCCCATCAGCACAAAAATAAGGATATAAATAAGCACCTGTCATATTCTTTACCATCAAAAGATTTTTTTCACCCAACCCTGCATCTAGTCTCTTTGCATTACTGGTACGTGTTTTCTTTACTCTTTCATAATCAATGCTTCGTAAGATGTTATGTGTCAGTGCCGACATTGCAAACAGCTCCTGCTTGTCCATCCACGCTTCATTCTCCTGATAATTCCGGTAAAACTTCTCTGCACCACATTCATATCTTCCAAGCAAAAATTCCATTCTGTCATAAGAGAAATCTGCTTGTAAGGTAATTTTCGCTTGCACATCCGTATATAAATATGCACCGTCCGGCACTCCAAAAAATTTCCGGCAGGTATAAATTGTATCCACACCATCTATTGGTTTACAGAAAAAATCCTGCGCATTATCTACAATGATTCTTTTATGCCCAGCAAACAATTCTTCCACATAATTCTTCTCAAGCTGTCCATAGTAATTGATAAGATATAAAAAAACATCCTCCTCCGGATATTTCCCCTGATAAGGTTTTTCAAACGACTTTACCTCATACCACTGTATCTGTACGCCTTCTCTCCTACATACCTCTTCAATCACCCGGCATTGCAAATACGGCAGCATTATTTTTCGTATCCGTCTCGTACGGATCAGATATCTCAGGCAATTTCTGCCATTGTTTAATGCCAGACATTCTGTGTGATATTCATTTCCTTTGTAATGTTCTATTTCAATATATCCGCCAAATTCTCTCATTCTTCTTCCTGCACCAGCGTATAATTCTGTAATTGTTTACGAACTTCTTCTTTACTGTTAAACATTAACACATCTACTATGGAAAGTCCCGGAACAAATTTATCCCCAAACTGCTGATACTTTATTTCCCCGGTCTTTAAAAATTTAAGCATAATCCCATTCTCTTTAAAATCAGAAAAAGAATAAAGTGCCTGACCACCAATTGCATTATAATAGGTATCTGCCTGCAGCAACTTACAAATTTCCAGTACCTTTTCCTGTCCACGTTTGCTACAGTCCTTTTTTAAATCAGATGACAAAACAAGTTCTGATTTCATTTCCAGATAATCATGAATCTCACGGATAGAATCCGCCAAATACAATGCAAGTGATTCCTCTGGATTTCGGATTATCCTCTCTAATATCGGAAATATCTCCTGAAAATATGGTGCTTTTCCATATGCATTTTCAAGCATCCTTAAGTTTTTATTTTCAAGCGCTATTTCATGATGAACCATTATCTCATTAATTTTTTTAAAAGAACTCGCTCCAAGCATCGGCACATTTATATATTTTGCCTCTCCTCCAAGCAGTATACGGTTTCTATGAATCCAACCACCCTTAATAAAATTAACATCATCATAAATTACATATCGGTCTACCGCATTCATAAGTTGCCAGTATCCAATATACGGCAAAAAATACGGCTGCATAATTCCAACTTTCATCACATTCTCCATTTCAATACCAAAAGGAATTTCACACTTTATCCCTCTTTTTGTATCTCAAGAACCGCCTTAGAGATCATATCCACCTGTTCTATCCGCAGGCTGGCATACAACGGTAAAACAAGAATCCTGTTAGAATAATCTCTCGCTTGCTCTAAATCATTCTTTTTGTATTTGTTCCTAAAGCAGGCTGCATCCGCAGTAATCGGATAAAAATATTTTCTTGAAAAAATATTTTTCTGTCGCAGTCCTGTATATACTTTATCACGTAATTCTGCCGTTTCAAACAATACCGGCATATAAGCATAATTCGGCTCTACGCCTTTTTGATACTGATTCAACCGAAGCTTCGTCTCTCCCGAAAAATTTTCACAATAACGTTCCACAACTCTTTTTCTAGCTTCAATATTCTGCTGCAAATATTTTAAATTGCACAGTCCCATTGCTGCCTGAAATTCATTCATCTTAGCGTTTGCCCCTACAGAAACGATTAATTCTTCATTCCGTATTCCAAAATTTTTGAGATTATACAGCTTTTCATACTGTTCTCTTGTTTTCGCACAAACACAGCCCCCTTCAATTGTGTGGAATACTTTTGTTGCATGAAAACTGAACGTCGATAAATCGCCAAAACTTCCGACTCCTTTTCCCTGATAAGTTTCTCCAAATGCATGTGCCGCATCATAAATAACTTTCAGATCATACTTGTATGCAATCTGCTCAATCTCTTCTACATTACAAATATTTCCATACACATGCACAGGCACAATAGCGACAGTATGCTCCGTAATGAGTTCCTCAATCTTGCTCTCATCAATAGTATAATCTTCCTTCACATCACAGAACACCGGTACGAGTCCATTGCGTATAATCGCATGAGTAGTGGAAATAAAGGTAAATGGCGTCGTAATTACTTCACCACCTTTTGGAAGATTTAATGATTGAAGCGCCAATTCCAATGCCATATGCCCATTTACCGTCAACGATATCTCCGGCACTTTCAGATAAGTTCTCAATTCATCTTCCAGACGTTTATGGTAATCCCCCATATTAGTCAGCCAATGACTTTCCCAGAGTGGCTTTATCATTTCCACGTATTCCTCAAATGGAGGCATTGAGCTTTGTGTTACAAGTATTTTATCATCCATCTTTCTTCCTCTGTTTTCTCTAACCTTCCCTGTTATTCTCGTTTTCTATAATATATTCCTGCAATTCTTTGCAAAAATTTTTGATATTTCCAAGACTGTCTACTCCATAGATAGCTGCCGCACTCTTTCTGCAATTTTCCTTCTGTTGTTCCATAAATGCAGCATCATGAATGTAACGGTTTACGATGTCTGGCATATTCCACAATTTTTCACAGGTAAATGCCTCCCCCACCTGTGCCACATCACAATCTGGCAGAGTCAATACCGGGACATCATTTTCCACCGCATAAAATGCTCCAGTTCCTCCTCCCTGTCTCGGCGGATTTAAAAAGAGATTTCCAATCCTCATGATCCCTTTAAAATCATTCACTGCACCAAAAAAGCGGTAATGGTCTGCCTCTTTTGCTAACTCATTTTCAAGTTTCGGGCAATTCCCAATAAAAACAAACAACACCTCATTTTGTTCTAAAATCATTTGAAATACCCTCTTTACTTCTTCGGTCACTTCTGTATCCAGACGATTACCTGCAATCAGAATTACAAATTTATCTTCCGCAATTCCAAAATCTTTTCTATCGACACCACTTTCTACATTTGCATTCAGTTCATCCACACACACCATTTCAAATATTTTCTGGTCTGGTCTGGTCCATTCTAAATATTTTCTATTTTCTTCCTCCGTACATCGAAAGTATCTTACGATCACAGACGAAGCCGTCTGAGCCGGCTGATTCACACATGCCATCGCACAGACCGTCGTAAAATCCCCACATAGATCTGCCAGAATATTAGAATCTCCAACCGTCAGTATAAATGCCGGGTTATATTCTTTAATATCATGTATTGCCTTTTTCAATTCTTCAAAATAATTCTCTTCCGTATAATTCAGGTTGTATCCTTTTATATGTACCCCCAAAAGTTTTAATTCAAACTTCCCCGTTTCCGGATAACAGCATACATCCACCAGTGAGTTATACCAATTCCAATACTCTGAAATCTCTATTTGATTCATATTTGTGGCATATACACAAACTTCATATCCAAGCTTTTGTAACCAGCAATAAATATTTGTCATTTTCTGAGTTGGTGCATGGGCTTCACCCAAAAGAGGTTCTATCATAAGTACAACTCTTTTTTTGTTCCTCTGTGCAAATGGAACATATTGCAATTTCATATTAAGTTCTTTTCGAATCTGTGTTACCAGATCTATATAAATACTATTTTGAATAATATAATGACGCTTTTCATCTGTAACCATTGGGGAACTGAAAACTGCTTTCCAGAGCTGACGGATGGTATTTATTCTGCTCAAAAGTGGTATATTTTCTTCTATTAACATATTTTCTATAAAATATTCCACTTTTTCATCTCTAAGTGCACTCAGTAGGTATGAAAACAGCAGCATTTGAAATTTTCCATTCTGTTTTGTTGTTTCTGCCACACCAGCCAGACAATCCCACTGAATCTGTTGATCTAATACATCATACTGCCTCTTTAATTCCGGTTCCAATTCGCGCAATTTAGTGAAACCGCCAATATTCATATGTTCAATCGCATCGCAAATCAATGTTAAGAATTCATTCAATTCTTATTCCTCCCTATCCCTTACATTCGTCAATATTCACTCGTATCCGTCACGCAGACTACTCCATTCATGCTTTCCATCTCACATTAGAAGCTGGGAAAAAGAGTACATATTTCTGATCCTAATCAGAAGCCTTTGGCTCTGCCAAAAGTTTTTTCACAACTCCTGAGGTGTTGAGACCTACTTCCGGCTGGAAATCCTTGTTGCGCTCCAGGAAAGTGTCGACCATGCCCTTTTTTCGGCGACTATCGGGATGAAGCTATGTGTGAGATTATAATGAATCCCACTGTCAATACTACTGTCAGTGAGTGAAACTGTGCATTGCATATATCACACCACTTTCTTTTACTTCGCACAGTTTCTCCCTTATTCTGGTGTCTTCATACCTGACATCGTCTTTTAACAGTAACTCCACACCTGTTTTAAAACGATTCCACGGATTCTGACAAATCTGTAACAGCCTCTCACCCGCATCTCTGTCAAACTGTTTTTTCCATACGACCATGCCCGCCGTCTCATCCATTTCCATTGCAACTTCCACAAATTCCGCCAACCACTTGCTGTTACGGCAAATTTCTTCTAATAACATCTTATTCTTCTTACATATCCAGTAATTCACGCCCGCAGCCCCGATAAGGCACTCCGCATACTCTTCCCGTCCGGCATAATTCATCATCTCACCCATCTCCTGTGTAGAAATCATTTCTTCTACACGTATAAAACGTTCCGGCAAACTCTTTTCTATTGCATTCATATAACTGTCACAAAGAGGTTCTCCAAGCGCGATATTCTGACACTTCTCTGTAAGATTGTCTAACACCCGTCTTGCTATATATTGAATTCTGGTATCGTTTGCATTAAATTTATCTGGTAAAATTGCTTTTATGCTGTCCCACTGACGTTTCTCATCATGATTATATCCGCATGTTTTTGACGATTGCGATGTGTTAAGCGTCAATACATACTCTGACTGACTCATAACCACAATTTTTTCTGCCCTCACGATTGCTTCCGTCATTCCCTGGCAGTCCCCATAAAATGGATAATAAAAATCAATCCCATTTTCTTTTAAAAAAACGATTTCCACGTAGTGCATCACAGAATTGTAGTAGACATTTTTCATCAATTCTGCCATGCATGTCAGTTTGTCTCTGTTTTCTTTATACACCTTATACTCCGGCAATGTATGATTTACTACCTGAAATTTACCTTGCTCATATTTCGCATAATAGCTTCCTGTGAAAATAACTTGCGGATGGTGCTTAATAACTTCCCCTGCGACCTCTGACAATGTCTGTTCTGTTGTCATAAAATCATCCGCTCCAAGGAACATCATATAGCTTCCCACCGACATTTTCAGGCACTCACTGATTCCCTTACACCAACCAATATTGTCTTTACGGTATATGCATTTTATCCTTTCATCAAGCCTCTCATACTGTTTCAATTTCTCCACAGTTGCATCGGAACTGCCATTATCAAGAATTAACATTTCCCATCCATCAAACTTCTGGTTTTTCACGGATGATATTGCTGCATCCACTGTCTGTGCAGAATTATAAGTACACATAATAATGGTAAAAAGTGGTATTTCCTTCTCATAAATATATCCGTAATCCGTTGAAACTGACGAATATGAAAGTCCTTCAAATATCTTCTGTGATGCAATATTTTCTCTTTTAACCTCAGCCGTCATTTTTCTGCAAAATGCCTGCTCCCGTAGTCTATCTTCCATGCATCTTAACATCCATTTAGCATATCCATATCCTCTTGCCTTTTGGCAGAGCGCATAAGAAATTTCTCCATCCACTCCGTGCAAATCCACACGAGCCTGTCCGATGTTCTCTCCATCCTGCTTCAAAACATAAATTTGCGTCTGCTTATCACCAAGTTTCTCCTTATACCATGCCACATGGCTTTCATAAGAAAATGTCTCTGTCTGAAACGAATTTTTTCTGACATCCTCCTCATTACGCAAATCATATAAAAAGCGACAATCTTCTTCTGTCGCTCTTGTTAGTGTCAGTTTCTGCATATGTTCCATCCTTTTGTCTAACCAAATTCTATAAAACGCTCCCTATGTTGAATTCTTCCGCAGCCCTAACGTTTTTTCGTTGCGCAGATACGCTAAATCATTCTCACCGCAACTCCGTGTTCCCCAAGATATTCTTTTGCTTCCTTCGGCGTCTGCTCTGTAAAATGATAAATGCTTGCCGCCGCTACTGCAGAAGCACCACCTTCCTGCACTGCCTTGCGCATATGCTCATAGTTCCCGGCTCCCCCGGAGGCAATGACCGGAACATTCACAAGTGACGTTGCAATTTTTATCATTTCAACATCATATCCTTCCATCGTCCCGTCGAGTTCCACGGAAGTCAGCAGAATTTCTCCTGCACCTGCCTCCACCACTTTTATAATCCAGTCCTGTAAAAGCCAACCGGTATCCACCGAACCGTTGTGAGAAAAACAGTGATACTCTCCATCAATCTTACGGCAGTCAATGCTTGCCACAATACATTGCGAGCCAAACAGTTTCGCACCCTCCGTAATCAGAGACAGATTATCATATGCCGCACTGTTGATTGCAACCTTATCCGCCCCTGCACGAAGCAGATTCTTAATCTGGTCAATATGACAAATCCCGCCACCCACACAAAACGGTACAAAACATTCCCGTGAAAAATCCCGGATTTCATCGTAATCCGGGTCTCTTTTTTCATTGGTTGCCTCAATGTCGAGCAAAATCAGCTCGTCCACCTCACGCATATTATAAACCTTGATGGCAGGCAGCACCGTATCCACCCGACGCCAGGAATTAAATCCGACTCCTTTTACCAGTCCCACTGATTTGTATAATAACGTTGGAATCACACGTACCTTTAACATTTTGCGACCTCTTTTTCTACATACTAAGGAAATTCTTAATCAACTTAAACCCCGCCTTCTGGCTCTTCTCCGGATGGAACTGCGTCCCCACAATATTATCCTTTATGACAGAGGACACAAATTCTCCGCAGTAAGGTGTCACTGTAGCAATGTTTTTTTCATTTGCTACGCGAAAATGATAGCTGTGTACAAAATAATAATTTGTTCCGTCTGCAATTCCATCAAAAAGTGGCGAATCTTCCCTCTTTAAAATCTCATTCCACCCCACATGCGGAATCCGTTCCTTTTCCTGCGTCTGCGTAAAACGGACAATTTCTCCGGGAATATAACCAAGTCCGTCACATTCCCGCACCTCATACCCCTTGTCCGCAAGGAGCTGCATTCCAAGGCAGATTCCAAGAATCGGTGTCTCTTTTTCCAAAACTGCCCGGTTTAATTCCTCTATCCAGCCATTTTTCCGGAGATTGTCCATAGCATCCGGAAATGCGCCAACTCCAGGAAGTACAATATGCTCTGCATCCCGCAGTTCTAACGGATTGTCGATAATAACTGCATCCGAACCGCACTTTTCAAATGCGCGCTGTACAGACAACAGGTTTCCCATTCCATAGTCGATAATCGCAGTTTCCATTTATTTGTTCTCGTCCTCTTCTACATTGTCATAATTAATCTTAGTCAGATTACCATTTTTGTCCTTAATCAGCTTACCGTTTTTATCAGTCAAAAACAGTTTTTTGTTCGTAAATTCATCACAGATTTTGATAAACTCGTCTACTGTCACACCGATTGGTTCTAAGATATCTTCAAGCTTCTTATCAAGGTAAGTCCATCGGAATGCGCCATCACGCTCCTTTACCGTTTTCATTGCCTCTTCTCTTGATATACGTCCGCGGCGGATGTGCATGGATGCCTGGTCAGAGCAGCGTCCAAAACCAAATTTCAGATACTTGAAATATTCATGAATACCAGCCTGATAATTGTCAAGGTTCTCATAATCATCGTAATCGCCTTCTACAACCTTGCCCCAGCTTTCAAATCCGTGCGCTTTTGCCACAAGTACATTATGTAAACCTTCCCATGGGATGTAGTATCCAAGGAAAATGCCGGTCACACCAACACGTTTTAATTCCTCATCTGTCGGATAGGTAAATGGAATCAGGTCTTTCTTTGTAATTCCTTCCTGTCCCACAAGATCGTTAACACGAAGTCCAAGCATACCACCAAACTCCTCTAACCATCTGCGGTCAAGAACATTATTCTCAACGGCTGCTGCCGGTCCGCCGTACTCGTTCTGGGAATTTTCTCCCCAGATGATAAGCGGTACATTGAAATTCACCGCCATTCTCACCGGGACGGTAAAAATACTTACATGCTCCGGCCATGAAATATCACCAACCTCTGTCAGTCCGATACGGTTTAACTTCGCACGTACCACACGGTTAGTGGTTACTTCGATGTAATCAACACCCATTTTTTTGATATTCTCGATATTTCTTCTTCCGATATCAGTGAGGTCACAGGTTGTCGCTGTTACACAGAGTGGATTCATTCCAAGTTCTAACATAGTGATAACCTGATAGGTGCTGTCCTTTCCACCACTGACCGGAATAATGCAGTCCCAGTTACTTCCGTCTTTAGAACGATAACGGTCAAGAATCTCCATCAATTCTTTTTTACGCTCATCCCAGTCTACATTCTTACGGTTCTCATAGTTACGGCAGGCATTACAGATACCTTCCTCATCAAATGATAAATGCGGCTTTGTGCTTGGCAAGCAGCATCTTTTACAATACTGAATCATAATTTTCTCTCCAATTTTATTCTGATTTTTCATTACAAAATTTAATTTTTAATGTTCTTTTACATCCTTTAACCGTCTTGCAATCTCATCTACAGACAGCCATTCTGTATTTTTTCCCGAACTATATTCAAATCCTGATTCAACTTTCTTTCCGCCCGGCTGTATTTTTGAATTATCCCACCAGTCAAAATGTGGATATACAATAAAATGTTTATCATATTCATAAGTCATCATGGAATCTTCTCTCGTTACCATAATCTCATGAAGTTTCTCACCCTCACGGATACCAACCTCCGGCATTTCACATCCTGGTAAAATTGCCTGTGCAAGATCTGTAATCTTAAAAGAAGGGATCTTGGAAATAAAGGTTTCTCCACCTTTTGCCTCTGAAAGTGCCTTAATGACAAGCTGCACGCCCTCGTCAAGACTAATCCAGAAGCGTGTCATACGGTAATCAGTAATCGGAAGCTCTTTTCCACCGTTTGCTACGATATTGCGAAAAAATGGAATAACAGAGCCACGGCTTCCAGCAACGTTTCCATAACGTACAATTGAAAAACATACATCCTTCGTTCCCGCGTATGCATTTGCTGCAATAAACAGCTTATCAGAAACAAGTTTTGTACCCCCGTAAAGGTTAATAGGGTTTACTGCCTTGTCCGTAGACAATGCAACTACTCGCTTCACACCACAGTCAAGTGCTGCATCCACGATATTCATTGCACCGTCAATATTGGTTTTCACAGCTTCCATCGGATTGTATTCACAGGCTGGAACCTGTTTTAATGCAGCTGCATGAACCACATAATCCACGCCGTCAAAAGCTCTGTATAATCTTTCTTTATCACGAACATCGCCAATAAAAAATCTCAGCTTATCACCATATTTTTTGAATTTATTCGCCATGATGAACTGTTTATATTCATCTCTGGAATAAATAATAATTTTCTTCGGATCATAATTTTCTAAAACATACGTTACAAACTGGTTTCCGAAAGAACCTGTTCCCCCTGTTACAAGGATTGTCTTTCCATTTAACATATTTTAAGCCTCCTGCTTTCTCTTACAGCATCCTGCTGTCATGATATTATTTATATCGAACTTTTCACCTATAATCATAACCTTTTAGGTAGAAATGCTTTGTTTATTAGTATATAATAACTATATTCAATTTGCAAACAGACAGGATTAAAGGAATTTTTCATGAAAATATTATTTTACCGCTATGGAAGCATATGTGAACCAGATATTATCGATGGATTCTGCGAACTTGGAAATGAAGTTGTCACAATCACAGAGGAAATTTACAACAAAAAGTTACTTCCCTCTGAAGGTGTTGCACTTTTAAATGAAGCACTTCAAAAGGCAAGCTATGATTTTGTTTTCAGCATCAACTTCTACCCTTTTATCTCAGAAGTCTGCAACATTTTTCAGATTCGCTATCTCTGCTGGACCGTGGACAGTCCGGTCATGGAACTTTATTCCGATTCCATCCGCAATCCGTGGAATCGGATTTTTCTCTTTGACCGCGCGCAGTATAACGAATTTTCCCGCTACAACCCTTCCTGCATTTTTCATCTGCCGCTGGCAAGCAATCCAACGCGCTGGAAAAAAGTGATATCTTCTGCCACGGATGATGATATTTCCCGTTTTTCCGGTGATATCTCGTTTGTGGGTTCACTCTATACTGAAAAATGTCCCTATGACCGTCTAAAAAAAGAACCAGGATACCTTACTGGTTATCTGGAAGGCATTATGGCAGCCCAGTTAAAGGTCTACGGTTATAATTTTCTTGAGGAAATCCTGCCGGATTCCATCGTAGAAGAGTTTCGTAATTCTCTAGAAGGTTTTTATACTCCGCCGACCGGCTTCCGCCGGAATGACCGCGCCACAATGGCGCAGTTATACCTTGGTGCAAAGGTGACTGCTATGGAGCGGCTCTGGTTAATGCAGACGCTTGGCTCCAAATATTCCGTAAACTTATACACCGCAAGCGACACGACCGGACTTTCTGTCCACAACTGTGGACTTGCAAAAACACTGACAGAAATGCCGCTTATTTTCCACTTCAGCAAGATTAATCTAAACCCTACTGCCAAGTCCATCCAGACAGGACTGCCATTACGCCTGTTTGATGTGCTCGCCTGCGAAGGTTTTTTGCTGACGAATTATCAGTCGGAACTAACGGATTATTTTACTCCGGGACAAGAGTTGGAATGTTATACCGGAGAAGATGATTTACTCTCTAAGACAGAATATTACCTGACACACGAAAACGACCGAAAAGAAATTGCACACAACGGTTATCTTGCTCTCGAAAAATACCATAATTATCCGGAGCGTCTGCTGCAAATGATATCTCTGGCTTATGGATTAGATGCGATTTAGAAAGGCTACTTATGAAAATATTATTTCTTGACTCCCCTGCTTTTGCTAAACAGGATATGATTGATGCGTTTGAAGCGAATCAGATTACCTGTGACCTTTTTTACCACAAAGATTATAAAGAACGGCACAGCAAAGAATTTGAAGAAGCATTTGCTGCTGCACTTACAAATGCATCCTATGCGTTTGTATTTTCTTTTAATTATTCCCCGATTCTTTCTGCATGCTGTCAGAACCACAACATCAAATATGTCTCCTATATCTATGACAGCCCATTAGTTGCTCTTTATTCCTATACCTTGATCAATTCATGCAACTACGTTTTTCTGTTTGATAAGTCAGTTTACCTTACCTTCAAAAATGCTGGTATTGATACCGTATATTATCTTCCACTTGCAGCAAATGTATCCCGTCTCTCTGCCATGGTCTGCCCGGATGCACTGACAGAAAAGCTCTCCGCCGACGCTTCTTTTGTAGGTTCACTATACAACGAAGATCACAATTTTTTTGACCGGTTAGAAACTATCTCTGACTTTACCCGCGGCTACCTGGATGCCATCATGCACGCACAACAGAATGTCTATGGCAGTTTTTTTCTGGAAGATCTGCTGACTCCGGACATTATTGCCGATTTACAGAAAGCAGCACCTTATACTCCAATGTCAGACGGCACTGAATCTGCCGCCTATGTATATGCAAATTATTTTCTTTGCCGAAAGATTACTGCGCGAGAAAGACTCTCCCTGTTAAAGCAGGCTTCTGATCGTTTTTCGTTAAAGTTATACACGCATAACCCAGTTCCCGAACTTCCCCATGCACAGTTTATGGGACCTGTGGACTGGTATTCCACAATGCCACTTATCTTCAGACATAGCCGTATCAACTTAAATATAAGCTTAAAAAGCATTCACACCGGCATCCCGCTTCGCTGTATGGACATTTTAGGAAGCGGCGGCTTTCTGCTTACGAACTATCAGGAAGATTTACTTGATTTATTCGTTCCAGAAGAAGATTTTGTTTTCTATGAGAGTGAGGAGGATTTTATCCGGAAAATCGATTATTATCTCTCCCACGAAAAAGAACGCCAGCAAATTGCTGCAAATGCACTCGGCAAAATGGCAGAACGCCATACGTTCTGCCATCGTGTAACATCAATCCTTCAGATTTTGTCTGACTAATCTTTCATAATGTAGTCCTCAATATCTTCTCTTAGTAATGGAATCGCCTTCTGATACCCCCTTAATAATTCCGTACTCTTCTGTACAAGGTCTTTCGGTTCTAAATTTTCCTGAAAGACCTCGTCGCCCATCTGATATTCTGCCTCCTGCGCATATAAAACGACCAGCTCCTGAACAGGCATTTCCCTTAATTTTTCATTCAGTTCAAGCAGTTCCCTTAACTGCATCGCCTCATCATGCTTTCCCTGTGTGGAGTTTTGCATCTGTTCCAAGAGGTCTTCCTGCTTCACAATAACCACTTTAATGATTTCTTCAAACTTTTCAAGTTCTTTCTTCACTTCCTTTAGTTGAAGCAACATTTTTTTCTGCTGATTCTCCGAAAACGGACATTCTATTTTCTGTATCGTTCCGTAAATATCAATTTCATCTTTACACCATTCTTCTATGGTCTCTCTCAATGTTCGATTTTGTGCACCTACTATATTGGCTCCGCCTTCCGTCGCATTTACAATCTGATATTTTCCTTCATTTGTCATAAAGAGTTTTTCAAACCATCGTTTGTAACACCACATTTGAAAATCTGTCTTAAGTATCTTTCCATCAATACCTTCTACATCCATAAGTGTACGACTCTGGATATATTCATCGTTATCACCAAACGCTTTCTCTATTCCTTCCGTATGCGATATACCATTCGTAAATGCCATGTCCTGTCCAACTAATATTATTTTCCGAAATCCAAGATATGACGCAATCTGAAACGCTTCTGAAGTAACTGAACCACCTACAGACAGTATTGGAAACATATAGCCAAGTTCTTCACTCATCCTCTGGTTCCATTTTCCCCAATAATATCCATTGTAAAAAATTTTTCCTGCAAACTGTCTTATAACGTCTGGACGTGTAATTCTAGAACATGACCAGAGCAAACCATCCAAATTCAAATTCTCGAAAAATCGATCCGGGGACTCTGGATCAATAGTACAAACCATATCCGGTCTAATTCCGTTTCTCAATACAGTCCGAAGTGCTGCATCAACCACAATTATAAATGACTTTCCCTGTGCTCTTTTTAATTCCCCTACATTTTTATCCAATGACGGTCCCGCAGAAACAATAATTGCCGGTATATTCTTAAGTTCAAATTTCTCCAATTTCTGATTTACTTGTTCCAAATTACATTGACCAATCATTTTTTTCATATGAAACAGCACATGACGTGGAATCATCCTGTTAAATCCGAGGTGTGTACTTTTGTTTACAATTTCATTTTGTATTTTCTCAATAACACTATCTATAAACTTTTTACATCCATCTGCATAACGCACATCATATCCAGGTAAAATGCAAAAATCAATTAATTTCATTTTTGTATATTCAATCACACCAGAAAGAATATTTTCTACCTCTCCTTCTGCAACCTCAGGGAAATAAAAATCCAGTGTCTGATTCTGAATCAAATCTTCTATGTCAAAATAATGACAAACCACTCCAAAAACCACTAAATCAGGTACGCAGATAATAATCCTATTTGTGTCTCCGCAGCACTCTATCAGTCTTCTTACATGCCTTCCATCTCCAAAACCAAAAACAAAATAGGTTCCATACAACCTTATCGGATAACGTTCCCAATAAATGTCTGCCGCCTCTTCAGGGTTCAGACGGCTATTCAGATACCATTCATAATTATCAATGCATACAGCCACTATTTCCGATCCATTAGAAGCCGTCTTCACACTGATCCATTGATTTGCCTCATTCCAGTCAATATTTGTGACAGCACCCGCAATTTTCTCATTTTTCTTCTTTAATGCTGCAATATTTTTCTCAAAAATTCCCATATACAAACTCCACTACTCTTCGCCATAATAAAACGATACAAATAAAACCGCCTTTTCCATCAGGCAATCTGCCATCCCATACATATCCTGTTTCTCATATGCTTTCAGCAACTCCTGTATCATTACAACCGCAAAATTTCCAACCAGCTGCAGTTGATCTTGCGATAACGTTTGTATCATATCCTGAAAAATGTTTAATAATTCTGATATCCGTCCAATTGCTACATGCTCATTATTTTGATATAACATCATACAAACGGCATCTATCTCTGCTAGTAATTCTTCTTTGTTCATCTTTTTCCCCAAATTATTTTTTCACAATACTTCTATATTATATAGAAAAAAAGCCGACAGCTTTTACTGTCGGCTTTTTAATTATGTAGTATACGCTACACTCTGTCAGATTACTGTAACAGAGAAAGTACACCCTGAGTAGACTGGTTAGCCTGAGCAAGCATAGACTGTCCTGCCTGAGCAAGAATATTGTTCTTGCTGTAAGTAACCATCTCTTCAGCCATATCTGTATCACGGATACGAGATTCAGCAGACTGAGTATTCTCAGAAATGTTGTCCAAGTTGGAGATTGTATGCTCCAGACGATTCTGAAGAGCTCCTAAGTAAGAACGCTGTGTAGAAATTGCAGAAATAGCACCCTGAATATTGGACATTGCTTCACCTGCTGCACTGAAAGTGTTAACCTTTACTAAGTTAGCAGATACATTTAAGCTACCAGCAGACATACTGTCGATAGAAACAGTAATTCTCTGTCCACAGATAGAACCAACCTGAAGGTTTTTATTTGCGAATGTACCATCGATGAGGTTCTGAGTATTGAACTGAGTTGTAGAAGAGATTCTGTTAATCTCAGATGTTAACTGGTTGATCTCATCCTGAATAGCTCCTCTATCAGCAGTTGTATTGGTATCGTTAGCAGCCTGAGTAGCTAACTCATTCATACGCTGTAAGATAGAATGTGTCTCAGATAATGCACCCTCAGCAACCTGGATTAAGGAAATACCATCCTGTGCGTTGTCAGAAGCTTTGTTTAATCCACGGATCTGGCTTCTCATCTTCTCAGAAATTGTTAAACCAGCAGCGTCATCACCTGCACGGTTGATTCTGTAACCAGAAGATAATTTCTCTGAAGATTTTGCCTGTGCGCTTGTTGTAACGCCTAACATTCTGTTCGCATTCATTGCGGTCATATTGTGCTGTACTACCATAATTCATTTCCTCCTTGAATTTACTGCGGCTTCCATGCCGCATCGTCTTAATTTTGCAGCTTTCCTTCCCGGCCGTACGCTCCATTCTGTTCCACTGCCAAGTAACTTTTTCAAGTAATGTTCATCATCACTTTGTTTACTTGTATTATATATCGGATGTTCATCCCGATACTTTATAGTAAAAAAGAAATTTTTTTCTTTTTCTATCTCTATTTTTTTCCTATTTTTTCTTGTCCGTAAACACCGGCTCGCCATAGTTTGTCTTCATCATATTTTTATAATACTGATTTACAACACGCTGGCTCTTGCGGACTTCTCTGACCTGTTTATGTACAGATGCAAATTTTTTTGTCATTAAATCTTTATTGCGTGCTTCCTGTACCTGTATGGTTGCACTTTTACTGGTTAATTTACGGATATAATCCTGCATCTGCGCTATTTCATCACGATAAAGATCCTGATGATTCTTCAAGTCATCTTTTACCCGGTCAAACAGTTCCTGAAAACCATCATCCAACAGATCCAGCTGTTCCATCTGCTTTGACTTTTCCTCTACTGTCTTATCAAAATCATCCGGATCTAATGCCGGATTTTCCAATTCCTCACTCTGCCTGATATTTAATTCCATAATGGCATCTAATATCTCACTCTTTTTTTTCAGGCTCTGTATCATAACCGGAATATATTGGTTTTTCTCCATCTTTTCCATATCCTTACTGCTGTGTATGTGCCAGCTTCATAACCTGTTTCCAGGTATCACGCATGGTACGAAGATGTTTTAATACTTCTTCCATGATTTCCTTATCTTTTTTCATGTTTGCTTCCTGTAAGCGCATCATCAGATAATTATATACCTCATCAAAGTCTTTTGCCACCGGATATTTATGATTTAATGTACTCTGGAACTCTTCTATAATGTGCTCTACTTTCATAATATTGTCATGTGCTTTTTGAATATCTTTTGCTTCGATCGCTTCAATCGCGATATTTGCAAACTTTATCGCTCCCTCATAAAGCATCAGCGTCAGTTCCGCCGGTGATGCAGTCATAACTTTGTTGTTTGCATACGCTGCGTATCCTTTGTTAGCCAGCATAAATCATTTCCTCCATGTATTATATAATTTTAGGGAAACGCTGATTAATTAGCTTTGTTTTCAGCATTATCCCAGTTTGTCAAGTTTTTATAAAAACCAAGAGGATTTTTTCCTCATATACCTGTTATATCCTCTTGCTATTTATCCTTTTTTGAGGATATTTCCCCAAAATGGACACAGTTATACTGTGCACCCAACAAAGTCTTTTGTTCTGCCAGCTCTGCTACACATTAACAGATTTGCACTGGCAAACAACATATGGAATCGATGCATGTTTTTTGCGATTCCACGATATACAACTTTTGAGTATCCCATCTGTTTCTTTACAATGAGAAATGGATGCTCGACTTTACAGCGAACTGCGGACTTTTCATGTTCCATTTTTTTGTCCCAGTTAAGACCTTTAAAATCATCTGCCATTTTGAGGCTGGAAGGACGCTTATTTATTCGGAATTCAATCCTTGATTTCTTCTCGTCATCCTTAATTGCGGGTTGATTAACAGCTCCAAGATAACCGGAGTCACCATATACAACCTCATCATCTTCTCTGATAAGATTTGCAGTTTCTGAAACATCATGCATATTTGCAGATGTACCGGTTATTGTATGAACATACCCACTGCCTGCATCAACACCGGCATGTACCTTCATTCCGAAGTACCATTCATTGCCCTTCTTTGTCTGATGCATTTCAGGATCACGCTTGCCATTCTGGTTTTTAGTGGATTTAGGTGCTGCTATAAGGCTGGCGTCAACAATAGTGCCACCATGCATCATAAGGCCTGCTTTGTCGAGACGATTGTTGACATCAGCAAAAATCTTCTCACCAAGTTTATTTGCTTCAAGCATATGTCTGAACTTAAGCAATGTAGTTGCATCCGGTACTTGTTGTTCATTGAAATCTATATGCATAAATGAACGCATGGCGTAACTGTCGTAGATAGAATCCTCGATTCCTTCATCGGACAGATTAAACCAAATCTGCATGAGATACATGCGAAGCATGGTTTCAATACCAATAGGTTTGCGACCGCGCTTGTTAGCGAAATAATATGGGCGAATCATTTCTACCCAATATGACCATGGGATGATTTCTTCCATGGCATCAAGAAATTCCTCACGCTTGGTTTTCTTCTTGCGGTTGGAGTATTCCATGTCGGAAAATGTTAGTTGATTCATAGGTATACGACCTTTCAGTTGATACCTATATTATATCAAAAATCACAAGGAGATGCATGAATTAATCAGCGTTTCCTTAGATATAATTTTCTTTATGTCACAAATATCTGTCCCACATCTATGTGGGGCAGATATTTAAATTTTATCACTCTCTTTTTTATTTTACCACCATTTTCAGCAATTTTATCAGCTTCCGAACAGGTTGGATAATGAAGATGTCTGGCTCTGTAATTTAGACAATGCTGTCTCCATTGCAGAGAACTTCTTGTAATATGCATCTTCCTGATCCTGCAGCTTCTGTTCCCACTTCTTGATCGTAGTGGTGTAATCACTGTATTCGGATGCCATCTCTTTATCATTGTATACTTTATAAATACTGCTTAAAGTTGAAGATTTCATCTTCGTTCCAATTGCATCGTATAAATTGGTTGTAAGCTGCTGCATAAAGGAAACGACCGTATCCGGATCAGAGTTGATCATTGCCATCAGCTTATCTTCGTTTCCGGAAGTTGCTGTATCGTCCTCATCACCGTCAATATGATATGCATTCTGCTGATTCTCCGGTGCATTCAAGAAACCCAGTGTCTTGATTCCAAAACTTGACAGATAATATTTCTTGCCATCAATCGTAACCGGCTGACTCATGGCATTCGTCATCAGATTCATGACACTTTCCAGACTGTCATCACGACGGAGCAATGAAGATTTAATTTTCTCTTCCCACTTCTCAACTTCTGAATCAGACATTGCACTCTTTTCATCATCTGTCAAAGGCTCATATCCCTTTGCTGTATCCGCATTGTAAAGTGATGTCATTTCGTTGATCAGAGAATTGTACTGTGTCAGGAAACTCTTGATCTTATCGTAAATTGCCTGTGTATCGGTCGCAGTTGTGACGGTAATCGCATTGGTATCCCCATCTCCGGTTGCCTGCATTGCAGTAATGGAAAGTCCGTTGATAGAGTAGGTATTCAGTGAACTGGTGTATGTAATACCGTTTAATTTAATTTCAGAATCACAGCCATCAATCTTCTTAGCACCTGAATTGGTATATTGAGAGCTCTGATCCATAATTTCTTTTGAATTCTGTACTTTCTTTACAAATGCAGTTAATGCTGTTGTATAGTCTGATGAAGTTGAATCCATTGCAGCCAGATCTGCAAGTACCGAATTATCATCCATCGTTTTCTGTGCTGTGGTCATGGTCGTCTGATTCTTTGTAATGACCTCCGCATATTTGTTTGTCACCTTTGTAACATCACTTGCTTTACCTGTTTGATATGCCTGCTGAATGGAATCAATGATATTCTTTCTGGAATATTCATCATCAGCAGCCAGTGAATCCTCTGCACTTTCATACACATTGACTTTCTCAATATTAGATGTCAATTTAGAAACAACCTCATCGGTAAGTGTATCCTTCTTATCCTCTCTAATCTTACTGAGTACATCTGCGGAACGTTCGATACCTGTTGCTGCAGTTCCCTGTGTATATTTCATCTCTGTAATATCTTCTGTTGTACAATCTGACACAGCAACTGTTTTTCCACCACTGACTACATTTTTATCACTATCTACTTCCTTAAAAGTGGTTCCGTCTAATATATAATTTTTTCCATCTGTTCCTGCATATGTTCCGTTATCATTCGGTGTATACACAACTCCGTTTTTATCTGTATACTTATCCCCAATCTTATGCGATGTACCTGTAGCATTATAATATGCCACATTTTCTTTGATACTGATCGTCTGTGTCGTGCCATCATCTGAGATATAAGAATATTTTGCATTTCCATCATCATCCTTATCACCGGTTGCTGTCCAGACATGACCATCTTTATCTGTATAAGTTCCGTCATCATTCGCTGTATAGGTAAGATTATCGCTTCCCTGATAAGTTACAACTTTCTGTATATACTGTTTGGTTCCATTATTATCATACGCGTAAATCGTATTACCATCTGCATCTTTACCTGCTTCTGTATATACATTCCCAGCCGCATCCATCACAGAATTCACTCTCTGGGTTGCACTCATGCCAAGTAAAGTTTTAAGTTTCTTCTGATCATCATCAGATAAACCACTGTTTTTTAACGCATCCATCATCTCTGTATATGCCGTTGCATATCCATATGCAGATGAAAGATTCGCATTCTGCCCTGATGCTGTCTTATATGCTTTCTGCGCATCCTGATATTTCTGAATGGCCTTCACTACATTCTGCTCCAACTTAGTGTCATTTGCATCATAGTACTGTGTATAAGACTTGTATGTTGCATTCGTCGCATCTGAGCCAACAGCCAGTCCCATCTGATACAGTGCTCTTGCACCTTCTGTATTTCCACCGGTCAGAGTGAAATCATTATCTTTTCCGGTATCTTTAGAACTAATGAAGATACGATGATTTGTCTCATCAAAGTTTGCACTAACACCGGCATCTTTTAATGAAGCGATCACATCACCAACAGTCGATCCCTGTGTCACTGTAATCTCTTTTGTTGTACCATCACCCTTTGTCAGATTGATCTTTGCATCTCCACCTGTATAACCTAGTTCAGCAAGTGTTGTGGATGTCGTCGTCTTGCTTGAAAGCTGTGCTCCGGTCAGATAACCCGCCTGCGCAACTTTAAGAATATTTAGCTGTTGTGTTCCGGTCGGTGCATTATTTCCTGCCTTTACCGTTGCTTTGGTAGAATCGGAAACAGTTGTTGATTTTAAATTATATGCGGTAGATAATTTCATGCTGCCGACGCTGCTGTAAAGACTGTAAATCTTCGTATTCAGTGTTTTCCACGCATCCTGCTTCCAGGATAATTTTGTCTGTGCCTTTTTGTATTTATTCGTCTTATAGTTGTATGAAGATACCAGAGCTGAAATGATAGCTTCTGTATCAAGACCTGATGTCAAACCGGTAATTCTGATTGGCATATTATCACTCCTATCTGATGAAACTTTTCATCTGTTATTATATACTCTGCAGACAGACTGTACTGTCTTTGTTTACATTTTCTCGTCCACCAAAAGTCCTGCGACTTCCCAGACCTTTGCGATCATGTCAAGCGTTTTCTCCGGCGGATATTCCTTCAAGACTTCTTTTGTGTCCTTGTCCACAATCTTGATCATAACGCGGTTCGTGGCATCGTGGATGCCAAAGACTGCTTCCGAATTGTGTGCTCTCTTATTGATCTCTTCTACAGCTTTCCGGATCTGGGTGTTATTTCCTGCTCCTACGAGTGTTTCCTGCTCCTCATCCTTGTCGTTTCTGGCACTCAGACTGTTTTTGGTATCCGTACTGTTTTTGTTTTCTGCCTTCCATGGAGTCGTGATGTTCTCCACTGTTTGCGTTGTGCCGCCTGTAGCACTTCCGCTGCCTGCAGCACTGCTATTTCCTGCTGCAGCTGCCTCTACGGATTTGCCGTAAGATGCTGTCGATGTTTCCTGTATCCGTTGAACTCCCATGATCCTGACCTCCGTTTCCATGGTATCCACAACTTCTTTCTGCTGTGTTTCACACTTCCCTGTGTCCATCTGTGCATGCAGGCTATATTACAACCCGTATGCTAACTTACTTAATCTGTGTTTTATATCGGTTTCTTTGCGCATAAAATTAATACCGGAGCCGCATTTTTCTGCCTGTATAATAGAATGCACGCTCCGAGGTCATTCTATTATTGTGAATTATGAGCTCCGGTATTTTTCAAAGCAGATCCTTTAAGGATGCGATCGCATCGATATTAAGAGCTGCCTTATTTTCATTCTGAATCTGAAGATATACTTCCTTGCGGTATATCGGCACTTCTTTCGGTGCAGATATACCGATTTTCACCTGATCTCCGCGGATTTCAAGCACTGTGATCTCAATGTTATTGTTTACCACCAGAGATTCACCCTTTTTTCGTGTCAATGCCAGCATTTTTATTCCTCTGCTTTCTTTCTGCCTTTTACAGCTTCATATACATTAAACTTGATCGGATAATCATCCTCGACGATCACCTGGCAGCCTTTTCTGGTGTCTGTATTAATCACCAGCGGTGCCTTTAGATTAACAGTCGTATCTTTTTTATCCGCCGCTGCTGTGAGCGTTACAAGTATGTAGGTATTATCCTCTGTAAGATCTCCAAGTGGCGTCAGCATCTCATCGCTGACCGATGGTGCATAATCAGGTTTGATCTCATTCGGATGCATGACCGGAAATGCAATTTCCGGTTCGTCCATGGACTGAAACCACATGATCGAGGACGGTGTTCTCTCTTTTTCCTTATCAAAAATCAGGGTAAACTTTCTTAAATCCGGGAATCCGATCATTCCATTCTCTAAAGTAATGATCTTCTCCTCGTCAATATCTATCTCCCCAAAAAGCCTTGTATTTGCTTTCATTCCCTTTTCCTCCTGATGCAGCCTGTGTGATCACGACATGCATTCTAAGAATAATGCTGTTAATATAATTTACAGATAGCTGAGCAGTGTCACCTGATTTACCTTGGAAGCTGCCTGCAGTGATGACTGATAAGCAGTGTATGCCGCTGTATACTCCAGAATGATATCTGAAAGTTCTCGGTCTTCATTCTTGGACTTTAACTCTTCCATCGTTTCCTGCTCATTTGACATACGGTTTTTCGTCAACGCAAGGCTCTGTCCTTTACTTCCGACATCTGTTAATGCAAGATTGACCTTCTGCAGATAGGTATCGCAGTTTCCAATGTAGCTGTTATAGAGCTTTTGCATATTATCATTGGCATAATCGCGCTCTTTTTTCGCTGCTGCGATCCACTCTTCTAATTTTGCCTGACAGTCATCCGAAGAATATTCCTGCATTTTCTTCATGGCATTTAAATCTGTCACTTTCTGTTCTGCGTCAAGCGAACGCTGTACAGCATCGATCAGCTCATCCACATCCCTGCTGAGTCCGTGATCAAATACATTTGATGCCTCTGTATTGACAGTAAGTGTCTGGTTTGCAGCCACTACATAATCGATATCCTGATAGATCTGATTGCCATCTTTATCATATTTCTCATACTTTAACTTATTGTTCGTATCTGTAATATTCGTGCAGTTGTAATAATATTCCGGACGAAGTTCACCATTTGTAAATCCGGTCTTTGTATAGGAAATATCCAAAGATGCTTTATTAGTGGAAAGTGTATCTGCTGCTGTTTTGCTGAATACCATTTCTCCGGTATTACGGATCAGCACTGCCTCTCCATCTGCAATGTCATATGATTTTGGTGTTTTCGTGGATGCTTCTAACCATTTATCATAAGAATCATATACGGTAACATTCATATTTCCCGTCTTATTGACAGGCGTTGTCCCTGTTGTATCTGTATAATTGTAACTGATCGTTACCGTACTGCCATTTGCAGAGGTTTTTGTGGTAGTTCCTGCTGCATCTGTCACATCCAGGCTGTCAATGCTGTCATAGCCAAGACGGATTCTATTATAAGCAGCCTGGGTTGGAGAAGCGATCTTTGTGCCATCTAACACATCTGCCTGATTTCCTGGAACTGTAACATCATTTCCATAATACCGGTGTTCCTGCAGATCAGCATACGACATCTTCTGGTCGATCTCGTATGAAGTCTTTTGTTCGTCTTCCGTAAATGTCAGCTTTTTATTTGTGCGGTATCCGGTAAATACCGTTCTGCCGGCATAATCCGCATTTCCTTCTGAATATAATTTATCACGCAGTTTTTCCAGCTGTGTCAGGATCGTTTTTCTGTTGTCTGTTGTAAGTGAATCCTGTGCGCCGTATTCACACTGGGTACGGATCGTCTTGATAACGTCCTGCATACTGGAGATTGCAGTCTCCGTTACATCCAGCCATGATTCTGCATCTGGAATGTTCTTCTCGTAGTACTGGTCGATCTCGCTTAAGGTACTGCGCAGACGGAGTGCACGGATCGCCGTTACCGGGTCATCGGAAGGACGCTGTATTTTTTTCTGGCTGGTCATCTGATTGTTCAGTGTGTCCACATTTCCTTTATTTCCATTGATATTAATGGATGTATTATGCAATATGATATTATTTGTAATACGCATTGCCATTTCCTCCTGTTATAAATCCGTTTATACTCCGGTTTCCTCGATCAGTTTGTCATATACTTCTGCCATAACTGAGATCATTTTAGATGATAAATTGTAGGCATTCTGGAACTTGATCAGATCAAGTGCTTCCTCATCCTCATCCACACCGGAAACAGACATTCTCTGTGTCTCAAGCGCTGCCTGTATATTTGTATAATTGTTGCTGAAGATCGTAGACTGCTGTGTATCAATGGAGATATCAGAAATCATACATTTCAGGAATCCTGATGCATTTCCTGCACGGAATAAAACCGTATCACTCTTTAATTTTGCCAGATCTTCCACCAGTTTATACTTATCTACACCTTCCTCTGTATCTGCCTTATACTGTGCAGCCAGCTTGGAAGAATCTTTTACACAAATGGAAGATACACAGATATTGGATGCTGTCAGTTTGTAATAGGAGCTTGCGCCGCAGTCTGTCGTGTTTCCATGATTCTTATCGCTCTTTCCTAATACATATTCCTCACCGGTCACCTGATCTGCACCGGTAAAGAAAGAATAATAGTCTGTTGCATTTCCGTCTAAATCCTGTCCTTTTAACATGATATCATTAAATAAAGAACAGAAAGAACGTAAAAACTGATTCATCTGTGACATGTAATACGGAACACCCATGGTATCAACAGAGCTTCCGATGGATGCCTGCATACCGTCTACCTTATTGGACTGCTGCTGGCTTAATGCGTCCTCAAGTTCGAAAGTATAGGATGTGATCTTGCCATTGGCATCCGTCTCAAATGTAAAATTCGTATAATTGTAATCTTTTCCGTAAATGGTAAGTGTACCGCTCTCAGGCACCGTCATTGCCTCAATGTCTGTGATGGAAGGACTGACAACTTTCACATGTTTGCTGTCGATCACTCTTGCCTCACCGGTAAAGTTCTCTCCGTTGTTGCCATCACGGATATCAAACAATGCCTTTAAGGTACCTGACATGGAACTTGCGCCAGCTTTGAAGCTGTTGCCGGTTTTCTCCCATTTAACATCATATAAACCGTCCATATCGGACTGGTTTACTTTATTTTCCCTTGCAACACATTTTAATGTTTCATAATCGTAGGTATCTACCAGTACCTGACCACCGATCTTAACTGTAAAGTAATTAGCTCCTGTCGGCAGTTCCGGATCGTTTGAGTTCTGTACCGGAAGTTCCTCTGCCTCTGTCGGAACAATCTTGGATAGCTCATCGATCAGTAAGGCTCTCTGGTCACGCAGTTCGTTCGCATAACCACCCTGAATTTCAATGACGTTGATCTGATGATTTAAACTTGCAATCTTTTCTGCGATGGAATTGATATTCTGAACCGTGGATTTGATCTCCTCGTTGGCATTATTCTGAATATCTCCCAGACCGGATGCAACGCTGTTAAAGAATGTTGCAAAGTTCTGGGCACTTCCGATAAACTGCTGACGTGTATTCACATCTCCGGCATTGTTCTTTAAGGTATCTAAGTCATTAAACATCGTGTTTAAGATTGTTGAAAAACCTTTGGAAGAATCATCATCAATAAAATAATTTTCAATCTGCTTCAGGTAATTGAGCTTCGTCTCATATAAACCGACAGATGACTGGTTGTACCAGTATTTGTTGTCATAATACTGGTTGCGAAGCTGTTTTACGGACTCGGTCGTAACACCGGTTCCCATACTGCCGTATTTTGCATAGGCACGAATAGACTCGGAAGCAACACGGTTTGCCTGCTGTTTGCTGTATCCTTTTGTCTGTACATTCGATATATTATTTGCACTCGTATTTAAGGCAACCTGATATGCACTTAATCCTGAAGATGCAATCGTTAATCCAAAAAATGTTGATGGCATGTTAACCTCCTATGCTGCTATCCAAGCTGTGTGATCAGATGCTCGATCATCTCATTAATAACATTAATAAAACGGCTGGATGCATTGTATGCGTTCTGGTATTTGATCATATAAGTCAATTCTTCATCCGAAGAAACTCCGATTACCTGCTGTCTCTGGTTATCAACTGACTGTACCGTCTGGGACAGGTTTGTTGCAGTAGAATTGTATACATTTCCGTAGGTAGCAACCTCTCCGATCATAGCTGCATAATAGTCCTTAAAGCTGTATGCCTTTGTGTCATTCGGATTGACTGTAAGGCTTTCTTTATCCCACACTGCTGCAAGTGTCGCCATCAGTGACTGGTCTACATCTCCATTCTGCCGTAAATGTGGAAGTAGTGTTTCATCTGTGATCAATGCGCTGTTCACACTTGTACTTCCCATCGTGTACTGCTTTGTTGTATCAGCCGGATCTTCTTCATTGTATAAATAATAGGTCTTTGTCTCACCAGAAGCCGGATCTGTATAGGAAACCTCCGTATAACGTTCTGTTCCAAGTCTTGTAAATAACTCCTGTGGCGGAAGTTTGCCATCTGATCCCACTGCGCATTTATCTGCATCTAAGATCTTCGTATTTGCTGTCACGGTATAGGTATTGCCGTCTGCATCGGTCATGGTAACAGATCCGTTTCCTGTCAAACCTGTGATGTAATTCGATGCTTCCGTATTCGGGCATAAGATATCGTTGATCGCCGTTGCAATTCCATGGAACAACTGATCCATCTGTGCTTCTGCACGGAGCATAACAGACATGCCTGTCGTATCATCATAAGTCTTGCCGTCCACTCCAAGAATATCCTTGTAATTGGCAACTTTATCTCCTCTCGCAAGCACAAGAGCTTTGATCTCTCCCATATCGTTTTTATTTTCCGTGGAAATATCACGGTTAAAATTAAACAGATAGGTATACTCACCCTTGTCCGGATCTGACAGATGGGACCAGTATGGTGTCACAAATCCTGTCGCTTTGTCCGTCTGTTTTTCTACTTTATAGTAGCCGTTCTCATTGACAAACTCGTTGCCTTCCACGCTGACGCGCACGACACCGTTTACCTCTTCTTTATAAGAAATATCAACAAGACTTGCCAATTCATCTAATGCCAGATCTCTTGCATCACGCAGTGTCATTGCAGTTTCAATATTTCCTGCCTCGATCTTCTGGATCTGCAGATTTAGTTCACTGATCGTCTTTCCAAGTTCATTGACCTGATCAATGTCATCGGAAATCTGTGAATTGATATTATACTGATAACTCTTCAGTCCAGAATAAACAGCACTTGATCTGCTGGTAAAAAGCTGTGCCTTCTGAATAACAAGATTCTGATATACGCTATCCTCCGGGTAATTATATAGCTCCTGAAATGAGCCCCAGAAATCGGTTAATGCATCCTGAAAAGCCTGTCCCTCTAATTCCTGATAATAGTTCTGCACCTCTGTCAGTGCCTCACTGGTCGATGCATAAAAAGACTGACGGCTTGATTCCGTACGATATAACCGATCTAAGAATACATCTCTTGAATGGACAACATCTCCGATCGTTACACCAAGACCGGATTGCTGATTGCTGATTGCTGCTGTTGTATTAAATGTGACATAGTCACGGTCTGCAAACAAAACGCTCTGACGCACATATCCTGTTGTGTCTAAGTTCGCCAGGTTATTTGATGTTACGTTAAGTGCATTCTGACTGCTCTGTAAACCGGCTACGCCGATAAACATACTTCCAAAACCATTTGCCATGGTAGTTCCTCCCTGCTTTTACTATTGCTTCGCGTCGAATCCACTGCTGCCTAAGATATCGCCTGTATTATAGGCATTCTTATCATAGTTGGCAGTCTCAGGTGCCTGTCGCGTACTTCTCAGCAAGGTAAGGTCAAATTCCACCATCTCCAATGCCTGTTTTAAAAGTGCTTCATTCTGTCTGTTTAGCTGCTGCATCTTAGCACCGGCCTCAAGCAGCCTGTCACGCTGTCTGGTAAGTGCTTCCTGTTCTTTTGGCTGCTTGTTAAGATATCCGATCATCTTTGTGATCGTCATCTCTTCCGGGCTCTGACCTAAGACAGTCGCCATATCCGTCAGGACACGGTTTCTTTTATTGGAAAGATTAAGAAGCACGCTCGCAGCATCCTGCTCTCTCGTCGTAACATCCGTAAGATGTTCGATATTGCCCTGCACCACTGCGTCTGTTTTTTCAGTCGCAAGTGTGATCAGTTCCTGATACTGCTTCTCCTCTTTACCCAGCACATCCAAAAGCTCTTCCATTAAACTAGCCACAGATTCATCCTCACTTTTACTTTACTAAAGCATTGTACTTTTCTAATAACTTATTCGCGAAATCATTCATATCCACGTTATAATTACCAGAGTCCAACCTTTCCTTTAGCTGTGCGACTCTATCTTCCCTGATATCCGAAGCATCTGCCACTGCCTGCTTTGCGATCTGGTAATCACGTCCCATAGAAGAGATCTGCACTTCATCGCGTCCGGTGCTCATCTGCTTTGTGTTCTGCACTTTCTGCGTTTTCTCTCTATTGTAAAGTTGTGCCACCTGATTATAAGCTTCTACTCGCATAATGGCATCTCCTTTCTTCCTTGAAATTCGCTTTCTAGTGTTTATATCGGACGAATCATTTTTTTCATTAGCGCAAATATGAAAAAAGAAAATGACAGGTCACCACTTTTCGCAGTATCCTGTCATTTTTCTACTGGTATTCACGGATCAGGCAGTATTGTTTCAGTGGGAAGTTCTTCTCCACAATTCCATACACCTGAAATCCAAAGTTTTTATAAAAATCTACATTTTTTTCATTGTGTGTTTCCAATGATATCATCATGTGGTGTTCCTGCGCATATGCGATCGTTTCATCTAACAGTTTCGCAGCGATCCCATGGTGCTGCATTTCCGGATCGACTGCAAGATAAATAATATGAAGTCTCTGTGTCTGGTGCAGCTGATCGGTCCAGCTTGAGTTTAAATAATCCCCGCCTTTTATGAAATTGTGAAGTGTTACAAGCGATGGGTCTTCTTTGATCAGAAATGCATCCGTATGGATCGTTGCCCATGACTCTGTCAGGAAAAAATGAAACATATTGATGTGCTCTGCTTCATCCGACACAACAAGAATACTGTTTAGTTCCTCACTGTCCGCAAAAATCTCGCAGGTTTCATAAAATTCATCCATATCGCATTGAAACAGTTCCGGCATCAGCCTTTTTCTTACTTCGGCATCCGGGATCAGTGTTTCATAAAGCGGATCGTGTGCAAAGCAGCGGTATAAAAGCTGTTCTAATTTTGGCAGGTCCTCGCGCTGTACCCGGTATAATTTGTCCGATTTCATATTTTTCTTATCCCCTTTTTATTGTGTCAGAACATTTCCTTTACCGTCTGACTGATTTCTTTTAAGGTCTCGCAGAGACGTCTGGTCTGTTTTTTATAGCATTCCTTTAAGTAATGCAGTTCTTCCCGGTAATCTGTGTCTGCTTCTTTTCTCTTTTTCAGCAGGCATTTCACCACATGGTAGAGATCTTCATGCCCTAACAGCCTGCCGTAACCCCATTTCAGACGATCTTTGGGCTGATTGAACACATAGTCCGTAAAATGGCGGTAAACATATTCATCAAACATAAATGCATACGCATTGTTATCCACCTGATATATTTTTTCCAGTGCTTTATCCACATCAGATTGTTCCAGAGCGTTTACAGAGTCCTGCAATAAGCCAATATTTTTCCACAATATCTCATGTGGGAAAAATACCTCTCCATACCAGTCAATGCGGACAAAATGATCCTGCTCCTGTTTGAATTTTACAAGCAGTTGTTTTTCTCTTTCCCTGTTTTCCGCAAAGAGCTGTTCTGCCTCTTGCATGTTACCTTCTGCAAGAAGTGCGTGGTAGCGGGTATTGATAGCGGCAGTCTCTTCGTAAGACTGTTTTGCTTTTTCCTGTGCCTCTTCTGTTACCTGAATTAATTTTTTTGTGATTGCAGCGATCTGTTCCTGTGTTTCTTCCACTTTCGCTGTGATTTCACTGCCTCCGGCAAGTATGCGCTCTAACACCGGTGTAAAATCAAGCGGCACAACTGCCGTTTCATCCAGTGCTAAGATCAGCAGTGTGAACAGCTCATGGTGCAGCCGGTAAACCGCCTCATCATAAAAATCATCATTATCAAACTGGGAATGGTAATGTGTTTCCATGAAACTTCCGCCGGTAAAATCATTGACCATGGAAGGGATTCCTGCGATTGCCATCGAAAAATCATCTGACCAGGTTTCGATCGGTGCCGTCACGCTTGTCATCTCAGGATAAGCCTTTGTCAGTTCCGGAAGTCCGTCTAAATATTCTTTTATATAATGTACATATTCATAACAGCAGCGGATTCTTGCACGCGTGCCGTGTGCCAGCGCCGGCAGCTCAAAATTCAGATCTGCGATCACTTTTCCGACCCATTCCGGATGTGCGGTAAAAATCTGCTCGTAAGCTCCGGTCGACCAGTCAAAGTTGGAATCAACAACGCCCCATTCCTCTGCCGCCATCGCACAGAACACGATCGTGTTGTTCGGCTTGAATCCGCTTTCAATCAGCGTTTTTGCAATGCCAAACATCATGGCGACTGCCGTATTATCATCTTGAAATCCACTGAAATAGGAGTCATAGTGTGCAGACAACAATACCATGCGCTCCGGGTGTTTTCCCGGAATACAGCCTGAAATGTTATAAGTCGTGCAGTCACGTTTTACCCGGCTGTCGGCTTTCAACCATACGGTTGCTTCTTTCTCTCCATCCAGCAGTTCCCGCAATAATGCAGCATCCTCCCTTGAGATGGAAAATGCCGGTGCATCCTCCGGTCCGGCGATATCCTGTGCGTTGAGTGCCTTCGCATCGACTTCTCCATAACCGCCACACTGCACAGCGATCACTGCCGCCGCACCTTTTAAATGTGCCTGATAAACCGGATAATTGATCCACCACTCATCTCTCTGGTTGATATCCACTAACACCAGTTTTCCGGTTACATCTTTCCCTTCATAATCCGCTTCTGTTCCCTTTCCAAGATACATCAGGGAAAATGCCTGCTCACCGTCCGTTACAAAATCTGTCTGATATGCCCCGAGCAATGCGGTATGCCTTTTTCCCTCTTTCGTTTCAAACGTAAGCTCCGCATTTTTAAACTCCCAGCCATCCACGGTAACCGCATTTTTACATACATCCGACAGTCCAAGTTTTTGCATCTCATCCTTTAACATTTCCCCTGTCAGGAATTCTGCCTTCGAACCCGCAGGACGGTAACCGAGTTTCTCGTTTGAGTGAAACTGCTCCATCCGTTTTGCAAGCTGGTACGAGTAATCCGTATCAATATTTTTTATGACCGCTTCCTGCATTGTCACGTGTGTCACACCTTCTTTTTTGCTTCTATTTTTGCTGTTTTTTGTGTTATCTATTTCTTTTTGTATTCAAATTATTTCCTGTTTTTGATTATAACACACTTTTTTGTTATGAACAGTCTTGTGGGGGGATTTTGAGCCGATATAATTATGTGGATGGGTTCGATTCGGATGGACATGGCTGTCGGTATTATTATCGGCGGTGCTTTTACAAGTATTGTGTCGTCACTGGTCGAGGATATTATCAACCCGTTTCTTGGAATTTTCGGTGGCATGAATTTTGATAAGCTGCACTGGAATATTGTTGGGGATGTCACATTGAATTACGGAAAGTTTCTGACTGCCGTGATGAATTTCCTGATCATGGCTTTTGTTGTATTTATACTGGTGAAAGCGTTAAATACCGCTGCCCGCATTGCACCTCTATCTTAGATGCAAAGGCAGTGGAAGCATTTGAGAAAAATTTGTAATTTTCATTTGCCACAGCAGATGAAACTTCAGGCAAGTAATTATACGAAATGTGAATGATACATTACACTAGTTCAGGCTGTCTGTCTTTGTGTCATGAACGATACAAAGCAGGCATGTCTGTCCATCCATTTTCCGATCAGTCCGATCACTTTTCCCATAGTAAATGCGGCTAAAATGGTTCCGATCCCAAGGCCGTCAAGATGTCCTAAAAATGCAAAGGTCAGTCCGGCTGTCACGGCAAGGCAGGTAACATCAAATCCAACTTTGATCTTAGAATAGGTAACGGATGTGATATCCGACAATTCTCTCGGGAATAAATCCGTCGGTATGATCGGCAGTTTGCATCGGTTCGACAAAGCAATTCCAATACAGAGCAAAATATAACTGATCAGAAAATAGATTACACGATATCCCGGCGTCAGCGGCAAAACATTGATCCAGCTCTCATGCACATCCAATAATTCGCTGAATGCAAATCCCACTACAAAACTGAACAGATACTGCGGCACAAATTTTTTCCGCAGGATCATGAGGCTTAGCACCAGAAGTCCCTGAAATATATAAGTCCAGGTTCCAAGCGATACGCGTGTGAAAACTTCGGAAAATGCATACGGCACGCTTGATATTGCCGAGATGCCTGCGCCGGAATGCAGCATCAGTACAACACCAAGACTGTTGATGGCAACTGCGACCATGAGTGCAAGTTCCCCGCGGACCGTGCGGCGGGATTTTTCTTTCTGTATTTCTGTTTCTTTCATTTTAAATATTTCCTCCCGGGGAAGTTTTTACAGAAGTCCTGCTTCTGCATTTATGGTCATCCCCAAATTTCAGAAACACTTTACACCTTTCTAATCCATTTAACAAATCAATAGTTTTTATAGTTCGATAGACAGTATCTATTAATCGTGATAAAATGAGCAAAACAGGGAGGAAAATCCTCTCCTCGCCATTGGGCAAATTTTACCATGTAAAATTGGATTTTGCTTCGCAAAACAAGGAGGATTGCCATGAACTTATTCCAGCTTCGTTATTTTGTAACTTTAGCAAAAATGCAGCACTACACAAAGGCTGCACATGAACTTTGTATCACACAGCCGAGTTTAAGCCATGCGATCTCGCAGTTGGAGGCAGAACTTGGCGTGGCACTTTTTGAAAAAAGCGGACGCAATACTACACTCACAAGTTTTGGGGAAGAGTTTTTAATCTGCGCAAACCGCACGCTTGCCACATTGGATTCCGGAGTTTCATCCCTGCAGCGGAGCGCACGCGGTGACGGATTGATCCGGCTTGGCATGCTGCGTTCCCTTGGTGTCAGTTTCATTCCGCAGCTTGCCGCGCGTTATCTGGCATCCCATCCTGAGCATGATGTGCGTTTTACATTTCATACCGGCTCGACCGGCGATCTTGTCAACGGTCTCTCGGCAAGGGATTATGATCTGATTTTCTGTTCCATGCCGCCGGAGACAGAATCGTTAGACACTGTGCCGATCACCCACGAGGATCTGGTACTTATCGTTCCAGGCCATCACCCACTGGCAGCAAAACAGTCCGTTGCATTGACGGAAACGCTCATCTATCCACAGATTTATTTTTCCCACGGTTCCGGTATGCGTGCCGTTGTGGACCATCTGTTTTCACAGATCAATGCAGTACCGCAGATTGCCTATGAGACAGAGGAAGCCGAGGTGATTGCGGGACTCACTGCACAGGGTTTTGGCATTGCCGTCGTTCCTTATATGGATCTTTTATTAAAGCTGGATGTGAAGATTCTGCAGATCAGTGCGCCTGTATGGGAGCGTAATCTGTATATGATTCATGACCGGCAGGCGTTTATGCCGCCTGCCGTAAGAAATTTTTGTGAATTTGTTTTAAAAGAATGTGAGTATCCTATGATACCAGATTAATTCTGCCACAGGATCTGTTGTTTTGTGAGCATTGGATAATGCACCGGAACACTTCCGTCAAGATCTTCTCTGTGCATGTCCACCGCCGTGATCTGGCTGTTGGAATATGTGGTGTAGTAATAAATTCCACGGCTTGCATTACAGCAGGAGGTGTAGATCGTGATCTCATATTTTCCATCGGATACCTCGCAGCAGCCTCTCTGCTGGTCGACAGATCCTAAGATATGGAAAAACTGTGCCACACTCTCCTCCTCGGAATCGTCAGAAACTGCGTTCATTTTTGTAAACGCGACTCTCGCAAAACGGGAAGCTGATGAAAGATCACCCGGCAGTCCTAATGCTCCCATGCCACGACTGTACATATTCAGATCCAGTTTATCCGCAAAATGATTTTCCGGCTGTTTTGGTGACAGTCCCATGTAATTATTCAGCATAAACATCTGCTGCTCAAATGGCGGATTGTTTGTCAGGACCCCAACCGGATTTTCATGGATATGCAGTCCGTCTTTCATGGACTCTACCGTGATCGATCCGCTCTTATCCGAAATGATCCAGTGCAGCATGCCGGCCGGCAGATTTTCACTGAACAATGTATCCACAATATTTAAATCTGTGATCAGATCCCGCACCTCATCTAACGTTGCGCACTGCGCAAGCACCCATGGAACAAATTCAAAGGATGCCACATTTTTTTTACCGCTTTCTTCCTTATGATAATATGCATTGCCAACAAAATTAAGTCCCGCCATGCCGACACCTTTTTCGTTCACCGCATCATAATAAAGCGGATAATCTCCTGCCATGTGCGCCATGCCAATGATCGCATAATGTTTTTCCAGATTTTCCGTGTGACGGAAATGAAATGGATAATTCCGCGGTGTCACCGTGATTTCCTCGCCATAAGAAAATTCATAATCTAATGTTCTTCCAAAATAAAAGTCTTTCGTCAGGTAAGTTGCTGCTGTACACATAAAATTCTCCATTCTTATATTGTTTTCAAGCCGGGGCTTTCGTGCGAAAAATCTAGCCAATCTCGTCCACGTTTGCCCCACGCAGTTTAATTCCGTCTGTCTGTTTTAAATCCTGCTGGTATGGATTCGACTCATTATAATATCTGATCTGTGTGTCCGTCACACCACCGGAAATATAAGAACGGCCACATTCCGGGCAGACCGATGTCTGAACTCTGACGGATGCAGATACCACTTCGCCGTTTTGCGTGGCAGCTTTGTGATACGCATTGGAAACATGCTGCCCCTCATGTGCCCGGACAGCAGAAGATGCCGCTTCCGGTGAAATATGCGCAGCATTTTTAAAGGAAACATTCGCTTCGTTAGAGCCATCAACATATTTGCGGTTTTTACAGGTCTGGCACTCTGTGGTCTTAGATTTATCGACCGCGCCTTTTTGTCCCAGTTCATCTTTATTATTAACATTATTCCGCTGATTTAAATTATTATCATAGGAATCTGTGATATTCCATTTGTATCCATCCACGCCACCGATCATAACGCTCCTCCCCTCCATCCCCATAGGTCTTTTATACCCAGGATTCATCATACGGCAAATCTGCAATTCAATATGCCAATTTTTACAGTTGAGATAATATGATTAGGGTGTCAAAAGGTGGTTCATAACTTAGCGATTGTCAAATTGCACAAAGCCGAGACTGTTTTTGTGACTTTGGGAGAAAATTAGAAAATCTTAGTATGCCTGTCTATTTACAGTAATGTTCTGCCACGGACGGCAGAACAAGGCTTCACGAGCCATGGAAGGCTCGTTGAATGCCGTTTACGTCACTCTGTGAAAAACTGATTCAGGCATACTTAGTTTTTCTTATTTTCGGACAACGGAACAAAACAAGTTCGGTTTTGTGCAATTTGACAAACCCAAAATTGAAAACCACCTTTTGACACCCGAATCATAATATGCGACAAATACGAAATTCATCCTACTAATTTTCATAACTGCCGGTTTCAAAATTGCTCGTTCACCTTTATTATACGCCCGATCTTACCGTCTTTCAATCCGTCTTCTGATTCTCCTCCATAAAACAGCCGACAAAATAACTGCTGCATAATCCGTCAATGCCTGTCCGTAAATGACACCGTTTAACCCCATACACGCATTTAACAGGTACAAAAGCGGTATCAGAAGCAGTCCCTGACGCATAACGGAAAGTATCGTCGCCGGAAATGAATTTCCTACTGACTGCATACAGTTCATATTGACAAATAACAGCCCTATGACCGGCCCGGAAAGCATGTAGGCGATCAGCATTTTCACGCCATAATACACAACTTCCCCGTCACTGATGAACAGCCTTATGATCGGCTCCCGTAAAACAAAAAACAGCGCCGTAGCTAAAATGCCGACAATGACACAGCATTTTTTTGTATACCGTTCCACGGAAACAAACCGCTTGTGATCTCCAGAACCATAGTTATATCCCAGAAGCGGCTGCACTCCGTTTGCCAGTCCCATCTGTAAAAATGTGATAAACATGTTTGCCTTAAACACGATGCCGATCGCCGCCACCGGCGCATTGCCGTATGCCACTAAGATCTGGTTTAACACGATCGTGGACACACTCATCAGCACGGAAAAAACAGCGGTCGGCAGTCCGGTCACACATACTCCGCTCAAAATGCCGTCTTTGCAGGTAAAATATTTGATGGAGATGGAAAAACATTTACTTTTCTTTAAAAAATACCACAGGTAATAGATGCCTGCCAAAATATTTCCGATTGTCGTCGCAACTGCGGCTCCCACAGCTCCCATCCCCATACCGCTGATCAACACCGGATCTAACACGATATTGGCGACGGTGCCGATCATACTGCCGATCATTGCCTCCTTGCTTGCACCCTCCGCGCGCACAACAAAACTTACCGCTGCAGACCAGATGATAAACGGCGCCCCGTATGCAATGTGAAAAGTGTATCCTTTTGCATAGAGAAACGTCTGCTCGTTTGCTCCGAACATATTTAAAACTGGCGTCATAAATACCATTAAAATGACTGCAAGTGCTACACCGACGATCAGGGATGCATATGTCACAAACGCGGATACCTGTTTCATTCTTTTTTCATTTTTCTCGCCCATCGCCATGGATGCAGCCGCACTGCCGCCCATTCCAAACATGTTGGCAAATGCCATAAACAGTATAAAGATCGGGTTTGTCAGGCTGACTGCCGCCACCTGCAGCGGATCGCCGGTCTGTCCGACAAAAAAAGTATCTGCCATGTTGTATACAACTGTTACCAGACTGCTGATCACACTCGGGATTGCCATCTTTGCAACCGCCTTCGGGACGGGAAGGCTGCTCATCAGTTCATTTTCGTTCATTTTTTCTCCTTTCTTTCGGTGGTTTTTCATGAAAAAACGCTTTCACACGAATTACCATTTCTACACCGATATATACATACTTTAACGGGGGCAGTTTAGTCAGAATCCAAATTTTCCAGCATTTTCTGTGCCACTCTCAAAAAGATTTCTTTTTCCTCTTTTGAAATTCCCCGCAGGAGCAACGCTTCGGACTCTTCAATCTCCGTGCGAAGCGCATCTTTGATGCCTGCCGCTTTGTCCTAAAATACGATTCTTTTATAGCGGGCGTCATTTTCCTCCGGCACGCGGTCAAGTATTATTTGTTTCTAAAAATTCTATTTCGCGGGACCTTTTTCCTGATTTTGGAAGCTTAATAACATGCATCCTACTATCCTCAATATATAATGGGCGAAAGTTCCTTTGTCCAAGTCTCTTTCGCCCATTTCTTCTTTCTTTTTAACATTTTCACAGCCATTTCGGGCGAAAACATCTTCTGTTCTCCTGTTTTCGCCCTGATTTTTTCATTTTCGTGGGCTATTGGCTTCATCCTTATAACGCTTTCGCCCATTCTCTTCTAAATTTTCATTAAACTGCGATAAAAATGGGGGAATCTCTTTCATTTTCCATTCATTTCGCCCATTCTCTTCTAAATCTCCATTAGACTTCGGTAAAAATGGATGAATTTCTTTCATTTTCCGTTCACTTCGCCAATTTTTTCTTTCTTATACACCCTGCACGATTTCATTTAAGAAATACGCGTGCACCCTTGCATCTTCACTCACTTCCGGGTGAAAACTGAGCGCAAGCTGGTTTTTGTAGCGGACTGCTACCGTATTGCCATCCACTATCGCCAATGTCTCCACCTGCGGATTTAAAATTTCATCAATATATGGTGCACGGATAAAATTCATCCGGTAAGTTCCAATGTGTGCAATCTCTGCGTCCGTGACAAAGCTTCCGAGCTGTCTGCCATAGGCGTTGCGCTTCACGCTTACCGGCAGGGTTTTTAAATACGCTCTGTCATCGTTGGAAACACGCTCTGCTAAAAGGATCAGCCCTGCACAGGTCGCAAGCACCGGTGTACCCGCTTCGATCAGTTCTTTTAACTGGTCATACATGCCAAGGTCTCTAAGCAGTTTTCCCTGTACCGTGCTTTCACCTCCGGGAAGCACGATCCCCTGCAGTCCGCCATTCTGCACAGCCTCTTCCAAATCCTTTTTCTGACGGATCAGGAATGTATCCGCGCCAAGCCCGTCAAGCATCGCCTGATGCTCCGCAAATGCGCCCTGCACCGCAAGGATTCCGATTGATACTTTTTCTGACATGATATTCTCCATTCTTGCGCTGTTTTTTGCGCATCTCAAGTTTGTGCGTAAGCATAAATCCTGCGTGTGAAAAATCTTATTTTTCACACTTATCTCCATTTCTGAGCAATTTATTTCCCACGCTCTGCCATAAGCAGCTGTATCTCATCCTCGTTGATGCCAACCATCGCTTCTCCTAAATCTTCAGATAACTCTGCAATCAATTTTGCATCATTGTAATTGGTCACTGCCTGTACGATTGCTGCTGCACGTTTTGCCGGATTGCCGGATTTAAAAATACCCGAACCTACAAATACGCCCTCGGCACCAAGCTGCATCATCAATGCTGCATCTGCCGGAGTTGCCACACCGCCTGCCGCAAAATTTACAACCGGAAGTTTTTTGTGGTCATGCACATATTTTACAAGATCATATGGAACCTGAAGCTGTTTTGCTGCCTCGAAAAGTTCATCTTCACGTTTTGCCGCAACTGCCGCGATCTCGGAGTTGATCAGTCTCATATGATGTACCGCCTGAACCACATCACCGGTTCCCGGCTCCCCTTTGGTACGGATCATCGCTGCACCCTCAGCGATTCTTCTGAGTGCCTCTCCTAAATTTTTTGCTCCGCAGACAAACGGCACCTGAAATTTTGTCTTGTCAATGTGGTAAACATCATCTGCCGGAGAAAGCACTTCACTCTCGTCAATGTAATCGATCTCTAATGCCTGTAAGATCTGTGCCTCCGCAAAATGACCGATTCGGCATTTTGCCATAACCGGAATGGAAACCGCACCCTGAATCTCCCTGATCAGCTTCGGATCACTCATTCTTGCCACACCGCCTGCCGCTCTGATATCCGCCGGGATCCGCTCTAATGCCATAACCGCACATGCTCCTGCTGCCTCTGCGGTTTTTGCCTGCTCGGCATTTGTGACATCCATGATGACACCACCCTTTAACATCTGTGCCAGTTCACGGTTTAATTCATACTGCTCTTTTGTATTATTTATATTACTCATAACTAACTTTCTCCTTTTTCAGACAACCAGTTTGATTTTCTGCGCAGTTTTTCAAACAGTTACTCTGTATCAATTTCTTTCCGGATCCTGATGTTATGAAGTATAAGAAAAAACTGGATGTATGAAAACATCCAGTTTTTTCTTTTTCAGTCATGCCAGTTTGTAATTAACATGATCTGAGCATTCATTTTTTATTTCAATCCATGATACCATATCAGCACCAATAAATCTTCTATGCCCGGACTGCCCAGCGCATCTTCGTAGACCGCGCTCTTCCATTCTGTGCACATTCCTGTGCACTCGGTCTTACAACATCTTTTGAATAATCTGCATAAATTCCTGCACGACAGCCTTCTTTTAATGCTTTCTTGACCAGCTTATCCTCCCCGGAATGAAACGTGAGGATTGCCACACGTCCCCCTGGTTTTAAGGCGTCTGGCAGTTTTTCCATGAATTCATATAAGACCTCAAACTCACGGTTCACATCGATGCGGAGTGCCTGAAATGTACGCTGACAGGTCTTTTTGATCGTGTCTTTTTTTTCTTTTTCCGGCAGAAAATCCAGTGTTTTTTCAATCACTTCGCGCAATTTTGTCGTCGTGTCGATCCGGCTGCCCTTTCGTATCTCGTCGGTGATCGCCTTCGCAAGCTCCTCACAGTAAGGTTCATCGGAATTTTCATAGAGCATTCCGGCAAGTTCCTCCCTTGTGATGGTATCAAGACGTTCTGCCGCGCTGATTCCTGCTTCCTGATTTAGGCGCAGGTCAAGTGGGCCATCCACCTTAAATGAAAATCCACGCTTTGGATTGTCGATCTGCATGGAAGATACACCCAGATCCGCTAAAATGAAATCAAAACCGCCGGCTTCTTTTGCGATCTCATCGATCGTACAGAAATTCTGCAGCCGGATCGTCAGGATATCCTCTCCGTACCCAAGTTCTTCCAATCTCTTTTTCGTCTTGGCGGACTCCTCCGGGTCAACGTCGGTTGCATAAATATGCCCCTGTCCGTTCAGACAGGCAAGCATTGCTTTTGTATGCCCTCCATATCCTAACGTTGCATCAAAACCGGTCTCGCCCGGCTGGATCTTTAAGGTATCAAGGATCTCCTGCACCATAATGGAAATATGCATTCCTGCCGGCGTGTTTCCCTTTTTGATGACATGTTCGATCGTATCCTGATATTTTTCCGGCTGAAGTTCTTTATATTTCTCTTCAAACTTCTTGGGGTATTTTCCCTTGTAACGTACACGCCTCTTGTGCGGTGTCTGCTGTTCCTGTTCCATATGTCTGTCCTTTCTGTTTCCAAATCATGGTTTCAAAAAATATTTCTTATGATGATCTCAAAACCATCCTTTTCCATCAATAACTAATGTCTTTCATTATAATTGCTGGATTGGAACAATTCAATGCCTGATTGCTTTGCGCATTATAAAAAATCCCACAACACAAAAAATGCCCTCTTCTGAGAGACATTTACCCGCCTGCTTAGAAAAGAGCATTTTTACTTCATCTGAAATTGTATTCACTGACAAACTGCATGTAATCTCAAATTACATGTAATCCCAAATTATATGTAATTCTAAATTACATGTAATCCTAAATTACATAGAATCCCAAGTTTACACCATCATCCGTATCTACTAGATATTCAGCAGATCACTGAATACTTTCAGTGCACCGTCTGTCTCATGTGCAAGAACACGTTTTGCAAGGACTTTACCAAGCTGAACACCTTCCTGGTCGAAGCTGTTTACATTCCATAAGAATCCCTGGAACATAATCTTATTCTCGAAGTGTGCTAATAACGCACCAAGAGAACCAGGATTTACCTGATCACCGATAATGATGCTGGATGGACGGCCGCCCTCGAAGTTCTTGTTGCGGTTCTCATCGGATTTACCACATGCAAATGCAACGATCTGTGCTGCAACGTTTGCACACAGTTTCTGCTGGCTTGTGCTGTCCTGGATCACAACATCGGTTCCGATCTGGTTATTCTTAAATCCAACGAACTGAAGTGGAACAATGTCGGTTCCCTGATGTAATAACTGGTAGAAAGAGTGCTGTCCATTTGTTCCTGGCTCACCAAAGATCACCGGGCCTGTCGGATAGCTGACCGGCTCACCGAAGCGGTTTACAGATTTACCGTTTGACTCCATGTCAAGCTGCTGTAAATGTGCAGGGAAACGGTTTAATGCTTGGGAATATGGCAATACTGCAGTGCAAGGATAACCTAAAACGTTTCGCTCATATACACCGATCAGTGCATCAAGCATCTCAGGGTTCTTTAATACATCTTCATTTGCGGAAAGTTTATCTTCGGCTGCTGCACCCTCTAAGAACTGTGCAAATACTTCCGGTCCGAATGCCAGGGATAAAACGGCTCCGCCGACTGCGGAAGTGGAAGAGAAACGTCCTCCGATATAGTCATCCATGAAGAAAGCTGCCAGGTAGTCATCGCTCTTTGCAAGCGGGGATGTCTCACTGGTAACTGCGATCATATGTTTCGAAGCATCTAATCCTGCTTTCTTTAATGCGTCTTTTACGAAAGATTCATTTGTTAATGTCTCAAGTGTGGTACCTGATTTGGAAACCAGTACAAAAATAGAGTGTGCCACATCAATGGAATTTAAAACTGCTGCTGCATCATCCGGGTCAACGTTGCTGATGAATTTTGCTTCCATCTTGAATGTGTTGTTTTTCTTTGCCCAGTTTTCTAATGCAAGATACATAGCACGAGGACCAAGATCACTGCCGCCGATACCGATCTGAACAACTGTTGTAAACTTCTCACCTGCTGCGTTTGTGATTTCGCCTGCATGTACTTTGTTTGCAAAATCAGCGATGCGGTTCTGCTGCTCTACATAAAAAGCACGTTTGTCCACGCCGTCAGCGTTTACTGCATCACCAAGCTGTCCACGTGTCATATGATGAAGTACCAGACGTTTTTCACCGGTATTTACAACTTCACCATTGTAGAGAGCTTTAAATTTTTCTGCAAGCTGTGCCTCTTTTGCAAGTTTTACGAGTGCATCAAGCACATCATCATCAACAGCTTTTGCTGCATAATTGTAAGAAAATCCCTCAGCCATAGGAATGCTGTAATTTTTTACACGCTCTGCACCGTTCTCGCCTGACATTACTTCTGCAAGGTTTACGCGGGAAGCCTTTGAAAGTTCCTTATAGGAATCAAGGGTGTCTAAGTTGTTCCAGGTAATCATAATGTCCTCCTTGTTTTTCAGAGAGAAATACCCGCTCCATAAGAATCGCGCATTTTCCTCCATAAATATATTTTTAGGTACTTAAAATTTTTTTAGCTTAAGTGATTATACTATTAAATATCTGCAAGTTCAAGCCTCTGCCTTAAGATCGCGAAAAATTACTAAAAAAATTAAAAAATTGTGCACTTACGACCATGTCTGTAATTTTCAGATGGACATTATTTTCCCTTTTTGAACGATGTTTTTTATATGCAGATCTTTATCCAGCAATAGCAGGTTTCCATAATTTCCAACTGCAATCCTGCCGTAATCTTTCTCCACACCGATCGATTCTGCAGGATTTTCAGTTGCTGCCAGGACTGCATCCTCGAGCGGTATTCCCATATTCAGTACACAGTTTTTCATGCAGTCAAACAGGTTTGTGACACTGCCTGCGATAACACCCGGATCTTTTGTCAGGACGGCTTTTCTGCCTTTTACGGTCACGCCCTGCCCGCCAAGCTGGTAGTCCCCGTCCAAAAGTCCCGTAGCTTCCATACTGTCTGAGATCAGAATGACTTTATCTGCCCCGAAAATGCGGAATGTCGTTCTCACCATCGCCGGATGGATATGAATACCGTCTGCGATCAGTTCCACCTCAGCTCCTGCCTCAAGTGCCGCTATGATGGGTCCCGGCTCCCTGTGATTGATCCCCGGCATGGCATTATAGAGGTGTGTCATATGGCCCACGCCTTTTTCCAATGCCTCGCGCGCCGTATCGTAATCACTGCAGGTATGCGCGATAGAGATTTTTACCTTGTCATGGCACTGTTCGATAAATTCCATCGCACCTTTTTCTTCCGGTGCGATATCTACCAGTTTGATCAGCCCGCCGCTTCTCTCCTGCAGACGCAGAAACATTTCTTTATCTGCCGGCATAATATATTCCGGATTCTGCGCCCCGGCTTTTTTTAAATTGATAAACGGGCCTTCCATATTGATGCCGACCAAATCTGCTCCGGTATCTTCTTTGTAATCTGCCGCCTTGTCCATGACATGTCCTAAAATTTCTTCATTATAGGACATCGTTGCCGGGCAGATGGCAAGAATACCGTTTTTTGCCTCATACTCTGCTATTTTTAACAGTTCTTCTTTCGATGCCTGACAGAAATCATAGCCTACCGCCCCATGAAAATGAATATCCACAAGTCCCGGTATCGCATACATGCCTTCCCCGTCGATCACATTCTCATCTGTGGCAGTAATCTGACCGTTCTCTGCGATCTCTGCGATCCGTTCATCTTCGATCCTGACATCTTTCTTTTCAAACTTATGATCTTCTGTATAAACCAATGCATTTTTTATGATCATTTTGGATTTTCCCCCTTTTAAATCTCCGAAAGTGCATCCTCATCTGCGATCAGTGTGAAATCCGGATGCATCTGCAGAATGGATGCCGGGACTTCCGGTGTGACCGGTCCGGTAAATGCTTTTTTGATGATATCCGCCTTGTTTTTTCCATTTGCGATCATGATGACTTTCTTTGCCTGTACGATTGGCAGGATACCCATGGTATATGCCTGACGCGGAACTTCATCCTTACTCTCAAAAAATCTCTTGTTTGCCTCGATCGTGCTCTCCGTCAGTTCCACACAGTGTGTATTTTTTTCAAAATGATCCGCCGGTTCGTTAAAACCGATATGTCCGTCCAGGCCAATTCCAAGAAGCTGCATATCAATACCACCGGCATTTTCGATGATCTTGTCATATTCCCTGCAGACTTCCTCACTGTTAAGATTTTCTCCGTTTGGAATGAAAATGTGGTCTTCCCTTACATTTACATGTTTAAACAGATTTTCCTGCATAAAACTCCAGTAGCTCTGTTCGTGGTTTCTTTTGATTCCTCTGTATTCATCCAGATTGATCGTCGTAACCCCGGAAAAATCAACCTCACCGTTGTTATATGCTTCCACGATCTTTTTATATGCCCCCACAGGTGAACCACCGGTAGCAAGTCCTAAAACCGCATCCGGTTTTAAATTTACCTGTCCTAAAATCAAATTTGCTGTCTTTACAGAAACCTCATCATAGTTTTTCACTTTAATAATTCTCATGTTGTTTTCCTCCCTCTCCTTACTGGTATGAATCATATGACATCATAAAACGCTCTTTTACCGGCTTTGTATCAACCCCACATAACAGGCAGCACATGATACATGCGCCATATACCGGTGGATAGTCCGGAACGTCTAATTCAATATCCGGATGCAGCATCTCTTTTAACATTTCCCGGAATGCCGGTTTCTGTTTTAAAATTCCGCCGGATGCAACCACATATTTTCCGACATCATAATGATCCACGGCAAAATTGATAAGTTCCGCTAAACATGCTGCATTGTTCTTTAAAATCTGCTCTGCGATTTTATCCCCATTTTCATGTGCCAGAAATACGCACGGCGTAAACGAAGCAATATAGGACTGGTTTTTACTGTAGATGTCCTGGATGCTCTCCCATACCGTATTCCCTAATTTTTCCTCAACAAGATCCGTCAGTATCGTATGTTCTCCGATCCCGTCCCTTGCATCCTGCGCTGCACAGATCGCATCCCGTCCGATGTGGTAGCCGCTGCCGCCTTTATCAAGCAGATATCCCCGCCCGCCAAAATGCTTTAAATTTCCATTCTGGTTTGCGTAAATGATCATTCCGGTTCCGCTGATCGCAGCCACACACCGGTCAAGATTTTTTCCACAGGCAATGACGTTATAGATGTCATTTTCGCACTGGATTTTTACTTTCGGATATTTTTCTTTTAACATCTTTTTGATCTTTGATGTATTGTTTCCGGAATCTAATCCTGCAGCACCCACAAAGATTCCGCTGATCTTCCCCTTGATCTTCATGAGCGTATCAATGCCAAGCTGCAGGATGTTCATTGCCTCCTCCATTCCTACCGTATTCGGATTGCAGCCGTCAAGGATGATCCGTTTTAAAATTCTTCCGCTTTCCGAAAATAAAACAAACTCTGTTTTCGTTCCCCCGCCATCGATTCCGATCATCATCTTTTCACTGTCACTGTTTTCACCGATCAGCGTATCGATGGAAACATCTAAAATCTCTGAGATCACACAAAGATTTTCGATACTCGGACAGGACTGTCCACACTCCCATTTGGATACCGCCTGTGGGCTGATTCCCAATTTTTCCGCAAATTCATATTGATTCAGTCCTCTTTTATTCCGGTATGTTTTGATGTTTTCCGCCATTGTCATGATATCAAACACTTCGCATCCCCCATCTCGTTTTTCTAATTTCATTATAAAACTAATGGTTGATTTTTCAAGCATGTGCCGGTTGTTATTTCTTTTTACGCATCAACTATCAGTTGATATGGAACAAAGAGTCGCTTGCGACTCTTTCGCGCCCTGGCGGTGCTGTTTACAGCTAACTTCTACTCCGCGAGATGCGCATCCCGCCCGGAGGGCTTTTTAATTCATAGGACGTAATTTCCTATGAATTAAAAAAGCAGAGCTGACATCGTACATGAATACAAAAAATCCGGGCAGCAACACCCGGATTTTTTTATGGTCTGGATACTTAGTCCATATAGGCACCCTTCATCGCACTGGTCGCATGCTGTGCATACAATTTTAACAGACCACTCTTATATTTGCTGGTAAAACCTTTCCAGTTCTTTTTACGTTCCTCTAAGATCTGTGCAATTTCTTCCCCGGTCTTTTCCTCGCCTTTGACACCTACAATCGCAAGACGGCGGTTCTCAACATCAAGTTCAATGAGATCTCCCTCTTCCACAAATGCGATCGGGCCGCCGGCTGCTGCCTCCGGAGATACATGTCCTACGACCGGTCCTCTGGATGCGCCGGAAAAACGTCCATCTGTGATCAGTGCAACGCTGGCTGCAAGTTTCGGGTCAGAACAGATTGCCTCGCCGGTGTAGAACATCTCCGGCATACCGCTGCCTCTCGGTCCCTCGTAGCGGATAAATACGGCATCTCCCGGTACTACTTTTCCCTTCAGGATCGCATCGATCGCTTCTTCCTCGCTGTCATACGGTTTTGCGTTTAATCTTGCATGGAACATTTCTTTCGGGCAGGCAGTGTGTTTAATGACTGCTCCCTCCGGTGCAAGGTTGCCGCGCAGGATTGCGATGCTTCCCTCTGTACCGATCGCATGGTCAAAATCAGCGATGATATCGGTACGTTTGATCTCTTTTCCGATCAGTGCGGATTTCTCTTTTAAGATCGCATCACAGTGCTCGTAGAAACCGTTCTTTTTTAACTCTTCTAAATTTTCACCGAGTGTTTTTCCGGTAACTGTCATCACATCAAGGTGGAGCATGCTCTTGATTTCTTCCATGACTCTCGGCACACCGCCTGCATAGTAGAAATACTGTGCCGGCCAGTCTCCTGCCGGGCGGATGTTTAGCAGATAATGTGCACCGCGGTGCATTCTGTCAAAAGTATCCGCATCAATTTCAAAACCAAATTCATGTGCGATTGCCGGAATGTGCATGACCGCGTTGGTGGAACCTGAGATTGCAGCATGTACCATGATCGCATTCTCAAGACTTTCCATTGTGACGATATCTTTTGCAGCAATTCCCATTTCAACTAATTTCATTAACTGTTTTCCGGCATCATAGGCAGCCTTTTTTAATTCCGGTGCAGTTGCCGGCATCAGTGCTGTTCCCGGAAGCATCAGTCCAAGTGCTTCAGCCATAACCTGCATTGTGGAAGCGGTTCCCATGAAAGAACATGCGCCACAGCTTGGACATGCATTGTGTTTGTAATAGCGGAGCTGCTCTTCCGGGATCTCACCACGCTCATACTGCGCGCTGAATTTTCCGATCTGCTCTAAGGTTAAAAGCTCATTGATCTTACAGCCCGGATCATTTTCCACATATTCCGGTTTTACAACCGTTGCTTCCATAACACCACCGGTCACAACGATCGCGCTCATCTCTTTTAAACGGCCGATACTCATAAGCATCGCCGGCATTGCCTTGTCACAGCTTGCGATAAAAACACCACCATCAAACGTTGTAGCGTTTGCCTGCGCCTCCACAAGGTTTGTGATCGCATCTCTGTGTGCTAAAGAATAATTGATTCCATCGTGTCCCTGGGACATTCCATCGCACATATCTGTTGCATAATAACGCGCTGCTTTTCCGCCGTTTTCATCAACACCTTTTACTGCTTCTTCCACAAAAATATTTAAATGGCTTGAACCCGGATGGCTGTTTCCATAAGTACTCTCAATGATGATCTGTGGTTTGGAAAGCTCCTCCGCCTTCCATCCCATACCCATGCGAAGCGGGTCCATCTCCGGTGCAAGTTCTCTTACTTTCTGACTTCTTAATTCCATGATAACCTCCATTCCTGCGCTGTTTTTTTGCGCATCTCAAGTTTGTGCGTAAGCACAAATCTTGCGTGTGAAAAATCTTATTTTTCACACTAGCCTCCATTCCTGCGCTGCTTTTTACCGTGAAAATCTATAATATACTAAATTTCATGCTCTGTGATTGCTCTGTCATTACCGTTTCTTCTACACGAAGAAAGAAATGATCAGTGCAACGATAAATCCGGTTCCACCAACCAATGTCTCCATGATCGTCCAGGTTTTTAACGTTGTCTTCTCGTCAAGTCCGATCAGTGATCTTACCAGCCAGAATCCGGAATCGTTAAAGTGTGAGCAGACTGTCGCTCCACCGGCAACTGCTGCAACCACACATGCAAGATACATCGGTGATAAGGATGCGATCTCCGGCATTGCTGCTACAATTCCTGCTGCCATGGTCATTGCTACGGTTGCAGAACCTACACAGATTCTTACCAGTGCTGCAACTAAAAATGCTACAACAACGATTGGAAGATTTATGGATGCCACAGCATTACCAATGATCTCACCTAAGCCGGAATACTGTAAAATATAACGGAGCACGCCGCCACATGCTGTCACAAGAAGGATCAGTCCTGTCGGCTCTAAAGATTTTGTGAGGATCTTCTCTAATTCCGGCATCGTGTATCCATGTCTTGTTCCAAGGATGAACATTGCGGCTAATGTTGCGATCAGAAGTGCTGCAAACGGCTGTCCTAAAAAGTTAAATAACGGTGCCACTCCTGCCAATGCCGGAACCACGCCTGCAACAGATTTCAATATGATAAGTACCAGAGGGATCATGATGATGGTAACGACCGATGCAAAACTCGGAAGTTTGGATTCATCAATATCTTCCTGGTTTGCGATCTGATCCGGAACCGGAACATAAAATTTCTTTCCGCAGATAGCTCCCCAGACCGGACCTGCAACGATCATTGCAAAAAATCCACAGCATACACCGACTAAAATAACCCATCCAAGTTCCACATTTAACATTGTGGCAACTAATACCGGGCCAGGTGTCGGCGGGATAAATGCGTGTCCTACGGCAAGTCCTGCTAAAAGCGGGATCGCATAAAACAGGGAAGATTTCTTTGTTCTTTTTGCAAGAGAAAATGCAAGTGGAATTAAAATGATAAGTCCTGCATCAAAGAATACCGGGATAGAAATAACAAGGCCGGTGATTCCAAGCGCCCATGCAGCCTTCTCATCCCCAAATTTCTTTACCATTGTAACTGCTAAAGTCTGTGCTCCACCCGATGCTTCAAGTATCGCACCGAACATGGAACCGAGTCCTACCAGGAGGGCAATTCCCTTTAGCGTGTTTCCTATACCATCGTCCACCGCCGTTACGATTTCTTCAAACGGCATTCCTGCGATCAGTCCGATTGCAATCGCACCGATTAAGATCGAAAGCATTGCGTGAACCTTAAATTTGATGATCAAAACTAACAACAATGCCAGTCCGATAATTGCTGCAATAACCAGCCGGGTTGTATCTAATTCTGCGACGTTACCCATGATATACCTCCTTATTGATATTTGTATGACGTCTGATGTTTCATTGCGATTATTGTATTTTATTGATCATTTTTTGTCAATACATCTGATGTCTAGTTTGTTAAAACCTCTCTTTTAGACAAAAAAACAAGGTGTTTTCCTAAAAAAGCACCTTGTTTTTTGTATATTTTTCCGATATTGCATCATGTCATATGACGTCTTACCAGTTTTTGGAGTTTTTGTCCCTTACTCATTTTTTTGCTGCGCCTTTGCCTGTTTTTTCAAAATCATCTGACGATTATAATTGAGGTGCATGATCATCGCATATTTTGCACCCGCACTGTCTCCATTTAAGATTGCATCCGTGATCGCACGGTGGGTATCAATCGTTTCGTCTTTTAACTGGCGGTGTGTCAGGTTCACGAACGTGATGACCGCCGACTGAATGATCGGTACCAGTTTCTCAATGACTTTATTTTTGCTGCACCGCGCAATGTAAGTGTGAAATTCCACATCTTTCTGCAGATGGTTCTCCCCGGCAAGATACAGATTTTCCACCTCATCACACAGCCGCTTTAACTCCGCCTTTTCCTCGTCCGTCGCGTTTTCACTTGCCAGCATGGCGATCTCCGGCTCTAACATCAGGCGCACATTGCAGAGGTCTAACGCCAGTTCATATTTGTCCGTAAACCCTGAAAGCCCTAACGGATCATCCTCTAAGCGGTTCGTCCCGATCACATAAGTCCCGGAACCCCTGCGGACCTCAAGCACACCTTTGGAAACCAGGCTTTTTACCGTCTCCCGCACTGTGCTCCGCCCAACGCCGAACAGCTCTGCCAGTTCAAACTCATTTGGCAGTTTCTCACCTATTTTCACCGGCGTATGCAAAATATAATCCATCAGTTCTTCTTCCACATGCGGTGCTAATAATTCCCGGCTCTTTTTTTCCATATTGTATTATTTTCTCCTTTGTCCTGTGTGATGCATAAAGACATCATACCACTTTTTGCCGGATGTTTGAACGCAAAATTTTTAACGTGCCTTCGCAAAATAGTCATTCAAAATTTCCTTGATGTAGTGATAGCGTCTTGCATAAGAGTTTTCCACACGGATGATCTGCATATGGTGCGCCTTACAGATCTCATTTTTCTGTCTGTCCCGCTCCCGTACCACTTCATCCTCAAAATGCTCCTTGCCGTCGAGTTCGATCGCAAAAACGGGCAGCTCGCTTTTTCCCCTCTTTTCATAGACAACAAAGTCGAATCTTCCCATATAAAACAGATTATCATAAGTGACATTATCCCGGAACACCTGGGATATGGCAACCTCTTTGTGGATCGTATATTTATTCCGGGTGAGCCAGATATTTTCCAGCGCATGTGTCAGGTTTTTCATAAATGCCGCTTCTGTTTCCGTGGAAAACGGCTGGATTCCAAGTGCTCTCGAACTGATATGCTTTTCCGTAATTTTGGATTCCCCGTTCATTTTCACATACTGCACCAGCTCGTACAGATCATCATCCTCATTTCCCTGATGAAGGCGCTCCAATTCTTTCCCGTCCGCAAGAAGGATCAGCTTGTCCTTCGCCCGCGACGTTGCAACATTGATCAGTTCCTTATTATTTTTGAGCCAGTCATAAGTTCCCTTTCCAGTCCGGTCGCTTAACGCCGTGGAAAACAGCACCACATCCTTTTCGTCTCCCTGAAATGCATGTACCGTTCCGCACACGACATGCTCAAATCCGTTTTCTTTGATCCCTCGCTCGATCAGTATCCGCTGATTCACAAACGGTGTGATGACAGCAATACTTTTATCAGGATTTTCCCCCGCATAGCGCATGATCTCCTCCACCTCTGCCGGAGAGGTATTCTTCATGTCACCTGGCCCGCCATCCACATTGACATAGACAAGCGGCTGTCTTTCCCTGCTGTCAGACTGCACCTGAAGTTTGGAGTTATAATATTTTTTATTGTTAAAGTCTATGATTTTTTTATTACAGCGGTAATGATTTCGCAAAAGTATCTCATCGCTGACCGCATCACAGGCAAGATATGTCTTATAAATGGAATTTTCGCGGTAATCATATTCATCCGCAACATGGTATTTTCTGCGCAGTTTCCGGTTCGTGAGTTCGTCCAATAAAATAACCGGCTTTAACTGCTGCGGATCTCCCACCAGCATCAGTTTTTCACCCCGGATGATTGGCACAAGTGAGACCGCAACATTGCACTGGCTCGCCTCATCCATGATTGTCATGTCAAACAGCGGTTCCGGTTCACCCAGTTTATGGGAAGAAATGCAGGTCGTTATCATGATTGGAAATACCTTCTGCAGCTTCTTTACATTCTCCGATTTCTGCAGATACTTGTTAAATGCTGCTGCCTGCTCATTCACATCTTCATCATCATCTAAAATTTTCCGTAAATCCTGAAACCTGTTACTTTCCAGCTCCTTGATGTATTTTGCGGAGGTATAATACAGATAACTGTAAAATTCATCCTCATTGCGGTCTAATAGAGCCATTGCATCCCGCTCAGATATCTCACCGATCTTCTGGATTTTTTCATCCAGATTCCGCAGCTGACGCCCCTGCAGATCCGTATGGAAATGAAAGAGCGTCGCCACATTTTTCATCCGTTCCTGATACTCCATGACCTGCGTTAACGTTTCTTTGCGCTCCGTCAGGTCTAAGACTTCCTCATATTCCTTTAACCTGCCGGAAAGCTGTTTCGCCCGGTCAATTCTATCACCTTTTCGACGATCTAACGTGGAAGAAAATACTTTAATGCCATGCACCTCTCTCCGCAGCTGGTTGATGTAACAGATACATTCTTTTACTTTTTCCTGATTTCCAAGGCGCAGTACCGGAAATGCGACCCGTTTTCCCTTATAAGTCAGGGAACTTAATTTTTCAAATACATTGTTTATGGGTACATTGTTGTAAGACGCAAACAGTACCGTCATATTGTTAAAAAATGCCGTCACGATCGTGTTTAAGATCGTATTCGTCTTGCCGGTTCCCGGTGGTCCCTGAATATAGGCAAGCGGATATTTCATGGCATTGTTAATTGCAAGAAGCTGGTCAAGATTGATGTTCTGGTTTAACAGTGCGATCGGATATGCCTTCGTTCTTCGCGGACGTTCCAAAAGATCGCCGAAAAATGCCCGGATTGGAAAAGTCACCTGCTCTTTTTCGTACATGTCAAGAATCGCCTTATACTCTTCATGCAGATTTAATGCACAGTCCATGCCAAGTCCGATGACATAGGGCATGTCATCCACAACCGCCCGTGCACCGTTTTTTTCTGTAATCGCATCTTTTATTTTTTCAAGATTTTTTTCAAAATCGGATAACAGCTCATATTCATCCGCATCTAAATACCTTCGGATATTTTCCTGCTCTCCCCCTATGGTAAACTGCGTGCAGATCGTGATATCTTCATCCGGTTTAAATGCCTTGTTTTTTACATCCAGATTCAGATTCCGGTATGCCAGCACATACAATCCATTTTTTGTATGGATACTTAAAATATTTAGTGCCAGCTTTTGAATATGAAGCGTTTTCCCCTGTTTCGTGCCCCGGTTCATGCGCCGCTGAAAATTTGTCACGATCTCTTTAAACTGTTCCTCCGACAACTGGTACTCCCCGTCACGCACCTGATCTCCGTCGATATAGCGCACCAGTTCATAATCGGTCGTATACGGCGTGGCATCCAGTTTGCTGCACATTTCCAGATAATTCAGTATTTTTAAATTTGCCGTGTTTGCAAAAAGGTTCTGGTAGCGTTCCGGGTGCAGCGCGATATCTTCGATCAGCCGCTCATTCTCCGGGCAGTACGAGCCTTCCACGATCTCGGTCGAGAGGATGGAATCGATATAGATCTTATCGTATCCCTCAATCGAGCACCGGTTGAGATGAAGTCCGTCCACTTTTAAAGTCTTGTTCCGTGGGTCTAAGTCCCGGATTCCGATCCAGTAGTTCGTGTGCCTGCCCTCTTTGTTCAGATATTCAATTTTCAGCCATTTTCCTTCGTGGATAGCTTTGAAGATATCTCTGTGTATACTGTTCATATGTTTTTGCCAGTCTTCCCAATCCTCCTCGCATACTCCGCCAGCTCCCGGTTCGCTTCATTTAACGGTCCAAACTCTTCTACCGCACAAATACATTTTTTACAGCTATCGATCAGCCGCTTTGCCGCCTGCACCTTATCCTGTCCAACCGGGTAAAATGCCTTTTCTGCCACAACTTCTGAAGCAAGTGCCACTGCTGCCTTGTACTCTACATCATTTTCCTGCAGGATTCCCGCTGCAAACGGAATGTTTTCGCGCCACAGCCTGTTGTATACCGGGATGCCGCTGCCCGCACCGCCGATCACAAAAATCTGTGAACTGACCGGATCTGGATTCTTCTTACCACATCCAAAATTTTTGCCAGAGCAATTCTCTGCACTAAAATCTCTCGAAACAACTGCCTTCTCATGTCCCGTGCACAAAAAAATCTGCCCCGTCACCGGATCAAAACTCTGATCCGCCACCCCGTATAATTCCTGCACATAATTTCCGGCAAAAATCTTCTCCGGTGTGCCGATGCGGTCGATGCGGTCGCCTCTGACACAGGCGACCGTATCGGAAACTTTCTGCGCAAGGTCAAGCTCATGTAGTGACATAATGACCGCCATCTTTTTATCTCTTGCAAGCATGCGGATATTTGTAAGTATATCCATCTTAAAGCCCATATCCAGATAGGAGGTTGGCTCGTCTAAGATCAGGATTTTTGTATCCTGACAGATTGCCCGCGCAAGCATCAGACGCTGGCGCTGTCCGTCGCTGATCTTCATGAAATCCTGATCCTGCACTTCACCTGCATGGACAAGCGCGATCGCCTCATCCACTTTTGCCCAGTCCTCTTTTGACAGGATGCCAAATCTTCCCGTATAAGGATAACGCCCGGAGGCAACCACTTCCCTGCCGCTCATCAGCTCCGTGCGGAGGCGTTCTGTCATGACCATGGACAATCGTCTGGAAATCTGGCTGTCTTTTAATTCATCCATGGATGCTTCGCCCAAAAATACGGTTCCATCCAGTTTCTTTAACTGCTTTGTAATCGTCTTTAAGATCGTGGATTTTCCGGAACCATTCGGCCCGATCAGTGTCAGTATCTCCCCCGGCCGGACAGAAAGATTCACATCCCCGATCAAAGGTGTTTTATCATAGCCGACAGTCAGATGCTCTGTGCGGATCTCCTGCATATATAACTACCTCCCCTCCTGTTTTCTCAACATTGCTGCGATCACGACCGGCACCAGAAACAGTGCCGTAACCGAGCTGATACTGATTTCCGTCGGCGCAAACACGGTTCTTGCAATTCCGTCACAAAAAAGTGTCACAACTGCACCACACAAAAAACACCCCGGAATCAGGATAATCGGGCGCGCTGTTTTTGTCGCCATCCTCACCAGATGCGGCACTGCAATTCCGACAAAGGAGATCGGTCCCGCAAATGCCGTCACGCAGGCAGACAGAAGGCTTGATAAAAGAATCATCGTGACCCTCAACACTTTTACATTGACACCTATATTTCTGGCATATGCCTCCCCCATCTGATATGCCCCGATCGGTTTTGCCAGACAAAAAGTCACAAGCACTGCTGCACCGACGATCACGACGATCATTTTTATATTTTCCCATGTCATGCCGGAAAAACTTCCCATCGACCAGTTGTGAAGATTGACGATATTCGAATCGCTGGCAAATGTGACGCCAAAGTCCGTGATGGCGGAACAGATATAACCGATCATGATCCCACAGACCACCAGCAGCGACATTTTTGACACGCGAAATGAAATTAAAAGCACGAATCCCATGGCAAGCATGGAACCCACAAACGCAGCCATAACCATGCCAAAGGAACTGATCATAATGCCTTTTTCCAGCAGGAAAATCATGGTAAGTGCCACCACCAGTTTTGCGCCGGATGAAATTCCAAGCACATACGGTCCTGCAATCGGATTCTGGAAAAAGCTCTGGAGTAAAAATCCCGACACTGACAGTGCTCCTCCTAACAAGATCGCAGCAAGGATGCGCGGCAGTCTGATTTTCCACACAATCTGTGAAAATGTCTCATCTTTTCCACTTCCCGCAAGGATTGCAAACAGATCCGATGTGGATATGTCCACACTTCCCGCCCCGACATTCCATAAAAACAATACCGATAATATGATAATTGCAACAACAAAAGAGATGATATAACGTTTTTTCATGATTTCCTCTGGTTTATATGAATTCCTGTCAGTTGATTTTCTTCAAAAACCGGTACTCTGCATCCGTTTCCCCATTCAGTACCTTATTGAGATCCTCAATGAAATCACAGGTTCCACTGGTCTGCTGGTAAAAATTGCTTCCGGTTGTGTAGACCTGTCCTGATTTTACTGCTTTAAAGTCGGCAAACAGACTGTTTTTCTGTACCAGTTCATCGATCGATGTCAGTTCTCCCTCTATTGTACCATTGTAAATGAGAATGTCAGCATCTTTTTCGGCCGCATAGAAATCTTCCATCTGCATTTTTAATGTGGAGAGTGCATTTTCCTCTTCCGGGACATAACCATTTAAGGAATAAGTGCCCCCCGCAAGTTCGATCATTGATGATACATAATCATTTGGTTTTCGTACCGTAATCGTTCCATCCGATGCAACTGCAAAAAATGCTACCGACAGCCCCGTTTTTTCTTTTTCCAAAATCGGCTCAATATGTGCTGCCTGCGCATCAAAAAACGCTTTGGCCTGCTGTTCTCTCCCGAACAAAACGCCAAAAAGCTTTATCCATTCGAGTCTTCCAAGCGGGTGCTTTTCATAGCTGGAGCGCTCGATCATGACCTTGATCCCAAGTTCTTCTAATTTTTCTTTCACTTCCGGGTTGTGCGTGATCATCGTATTTTCAATCGCAAACGTGCATCCACCGGAAAGTAAAAGTTCATAGTCAGGCGCACTGTATTTCCCGGCATAGATCAGATTTCCCGCTGCCATCGCATCTGCCGCCTCTTTTACATACCAGTCTTTTTCTTTTACTCCTGTATATTTCAGATCGGAGACAGCACCGATCTGGCAGACTAAATCCATCACCGCACTCGACACCAGATATACATTTTCAAGCGGCTGTTGTAAAACTGTCACATCTGCCGGAACATCCGCCGGCACTTTGACACCTTTTGGCACAAGCAAAAAACGACCGTTATCCACGATCGTAATCAGCTTATAAGCACCATATTGTTCTACTTCAAACTGGTCGGCGCAGGATAACTCCATACGCCCATTGCAGTCTAAGTCTTTAAAACCTGCCGTTTCCGGAAATTGAAAAGTCAGGGTGTAATCAATCTCATGCGGCGTACTCATTGCCGTCGTATCACCGATCACATCCATCTCACATGGGATTCCATCAATTGGAAATGTGAATGTAGAGTTTCCACCTTCATTTTCATTGAGATATTTCTCCCCGTTCACGATCATGTAATCGTAATGCGTACTGCTCCATGTGATCGTCGCATATGCCACTCCATCCTTCACAGTAACTTTCGCCTGTGAATCCACAGTTGCTTTTCCGCTGCCGCCTTCTAATGTGACTTCCACCGTATATTCGCCATCCTCAGGAACTGAGACTTCTGTGCCGTCTGCCTGTTCTGCGGCATCATTTCCAGTCATGCTTTCTTCCGTTCCATCCTGATCTGCAGTTCCCTGCACATTTTCTTCTGCTGCCTGTGCATTTTTCTCTGTGGCTGTACCTGCCTCTCCCTGTACACTTTCCGCAGCTGTCTGACCAGCCCCGCCTTCTACTGCAGCGGCATTATTTTTTGCACCGCATCCCGTGAATATCTGCATGCACATCATTGCGGATAAGATTACTGCGGTCACTCTCTTTTTATTCATACAAATCTCCATTTATTAGTTATCTGTCTCCTGCGGATCAGAAACGCTTACTTTGTGATCGTACCACTCGCCTTTTGTGCCGAGGATTGCAAGATCAAATTCTTCATCTAATGCTTCTACCGGCACATCAAAACCATATACCTCGTCGGTGGTTCCATCACTGTATTTTACAGTATCCGTTGTCGGCTCTAAAATATCAGCACCGTCTTTTTTCGCATCATCTGCTGTTCCGACAAACAGATTTACAATTTTTTTTGAAACAAGGCTGATATGGATCGTCATTTTTCCGTTTTCTACGGTAAGGATACCACGTCCCTCATCTGCCTCATTTACATGAAACATGCTGCTGTCTGTATCAAACTTTGCGGTGTAAACACCATCCTCGAGAGTACCAACGGTACTCTCTGTGGTGGATGCTGACTCAAGGTTTCCAAGGGAATCAATTGCATCTTTTGTATGATCAATATAGATCTGCTGGATTGCTTCGATTCTTCCAAGTCCTGAAATCTGTGTATCAACGCTGTCAAAATATCCACTTGCTGTGAACTGGCTCTTCCAGGAATCTTCGTCGTCGCCTGCCATATCGTTGTTTGCATGATCTCCTGCAACAACCATAAGAGGTCTTAAAACAACTTTTGTATAACCGGCTTCTTTTACTGCCTCAATCACATTTTCACATGCTGTCTCTTCCGGTTCACCCTCAACAGTTCCGATAAATACATTATCATAGGAAAGATCTTTCATCTGTGCTGCCATCTGGCTGTAGCTTACCTTTGCAGAATGAGAAGTTCCATGTCCCATAAATACGAATGCTGTACCATCTTCTTTTGCTGCATCTAAAGAATCATATCCTGCTGTCTTTACTGCCTCTGCTGTAATTGCTTCTGCAACTTTTGCCTTATCCTCATTGATCACAGTTGCATCAGATCCTACTTCACCAAGCATTGGCTCTGCAACGGTAACTGTCTCAAATTTGTCTTTATAATTGTCAAGTGTCTCTACCAGCTCGTCATACTCTGCACCATGCATTAAGTGTGTCGGCTGAACAACAAGATTTTTTACTCCGTTGTCAACAGCTCTCTCTAATGCCTGATCCACATTATCAATCTTTTCGTCATCTCTTGCCTGTACATGGTTGATGATGATCTGTGCGGTAAATGCTCTTCTTACAGACCAGTCCGGATATGCTGCTTCCAGTGCTTTTTCGATTCCACTGATATCCTCGGCACGACTGTCGTTAAATGAGGTACCAAAACTTACTACAAGAAGTTCATTTTCTCCAATATTATCTTCATTTAACGGATCATCCTTTGAGGCATCTCCTGTATCTCTTCCGAAATAATCCGGATCTGCGTTCTCGCCGGAAACTAATTCCTTCTGTGCATCTGTCAATGCATCCCATGCCTCTTTTGCCTCTGCACACTGTGAGTCCGTATCATCATTTCTTGTCTGAACATAGATCGCATCGATCAGTTCTGCGACGTGATCGGCTGCCGCCTGATCGTCAACTTCCGTGCTCTCTACGGTTTCTGTTGCCTCTGTTTTCTCTGAAGATACTGTCTCAGAGGTTTTTGCTGTGTCTGTTGCTGCTGTGTTGCTTCCGCATCCGGCGACCATACCTGTTGCAAGCGCTAATGTGGTAAGTAACGCGATAGTTCTTTTCTTCATAATGCTCTCCTTATTATAATATAATGTATCGTTCATAGTACACAATGGAATTTTTCCACACAAAGAAACACTCCGCCTTATTTGAGGGCGGAGTAATAAGTCTGCATAAATAAGCTGACAATCTGACAGCCTACATTTACGGTACGACCAATTACTCGTGATCCGGGAAATATTTCCCTGTACCAGACAACTGGCAGGTTTCCTGGCTGAAAGATCATCACACAGATTCCGCCTTCCCAACATACTGCAAAGTACATCAGTGACTTATCTTTGGAATCTGCACTCCCTAATCACAGTGACGAGATCGTACAGGAATCGCACCTGTTTCCCTTTTAACCGACCTATTTTTAATATGAAAAATATACTGTACTTTATGTACTGCTCCATTTCCCGGATAAAAACAGCCGGCACCAATTATCTTCTCTATGAAACTTTTAATATACTAGCATATCCACTCCCTATTTACAACAACCACTTTTCTCTTGCAAATCATTCAAAATATGGTATACTAATCAAGTATTTGCAAAAACATATCTGGAGACGTATCGAAGTGGTCATAACGGGGCGCACTCGAAATGCGTTAGCCCTCCGGGGCACGAGGGTTCGAATCCCTCCGTCTCCGCTCTTCCAAAAGGAAACACAATTTGCTTTATATTCGTGTTTCCTTTTTCTTTTGACACTTTTTCGTTATTTCTCATAATTTTGCTTCTAAAGTACTATATTTTTTCGTAATTTATGTCTACCATTTTTTGTCAAAAAATAGTAAAATAAGTGTAATTAACCTATAGGAAAGGGAGCTTGATATCCATGAAAAGCAAAAGCGTAAAAAATTCACTGACACTAATGTGTCTTATGATTGTTCTTGTATCTGTCATAGTCATTGGCGGTATTTCAATTTCAAATATCAGCACTATGACTTCCACGGCAAACAAGAATTATGAAAATGCCAGGTTAGATGGGTACAATACTGAGATCAAAAGTCAGGTACAGTCTGTCATCGCTATTTTACAGGCAGAATACGACAAATCCCAAAACGGTGATCTGACTGAAGACGAAGCAAAAAAAGAAGCAGCAGAGATCGTCCGCAACATGCGTTACAGGGATGATGGAAGCGGCTATTTCTGGATCGATGATACCGACTACAACCTCATTATGCATCCGATCTTAACCGATCAGGAAGGTAATAACCGTTACGATCTGACAGATCAGAATGGCGTCAAGATCATTCAGGAGATCATGAAAGTCTCGACCGGTTCTGACGGCGGCGGCTTCAATGAATTTTATTTTACGAAAGCCGACGGTGTTACCGTAGCACCAAAGATCGCGTACTCTCAAATCTTTACCCCATGGAACTGGGTTGTTTCCACCGGTAACTATGTAGATGATATGGAAGCGGAAATGAATAGTTCCAAAAACGAAGTTCAGGCGAAATACCATACTATGATCACAGTCATAATCATAATTGATCTGATTTTTACAGTTATCGTATTCATTGCTTCCCGTATTTTCGGTAATACGATCTGCAAACCTTTGATCGAGATTCAGAATTTTGCAAACAGGATGTCGACCGGAGACCTGACTACCGGAGTCAATGTTTCAAGTAAAAATGAACTTGGAAAAACAGCCGGTGCACTTGATCTTGCACAGCAGGAGGTTGTCGGACTTATCTCCAACATTGATGGAGTTTCCTCTCATTTACAGTCCGCCGTTTCGGATTTCAAAAAGAATTTTGACAGCATGAACGAATCTATCCAGAACGTTTCGACTGCAATCAATGAAATTGCCCAAAACAGTAACTCTCAGGCAGCATCAACTTCAAGTGCCTCTGAAAATATTGCTGAGATTGCCGATGGCATCGCAGATACTTCCTCAGAAATGGAATCCCTTGATCAGAATGCACAGCTGATGCAGGATCGTTCCAATAAGTCCATGGAAACTTTACACAGACTGATTGATGTCAATTCTACAACCAAGACTGATATTGATTCTATGTATAACCAGACTGCCCAGACAAATGATTCCGTCAACAAGATCAGTCAGGCAGCTACCCTGATCAGCGAAATTGCATCCCAGACCAACCTGCTTTCCTTAAATGCTTCCATTGAGGCAGCAAGAGCCGGTGAAGCCGGACGTGGATTCGCGGTTGTTGCAGAAGAAATCGGCGGACTTGCCACCCAGTCTGCGCAGACGGTCAGTGAGATCAACAATATCATTAGTGAGTTAAGCCAGAACTCCGAAAAATCTATGGAGCTGATGAAGAAAATGAGTGAGGCTTCCGACGAACAGGTTGCAGCTCTTGAAAGCACACAGCAGATGTTTGAAGACTTAAAAGGTGCTCTCGATTCCTGTATGGCGTCCATCCAGACCATTACAGGAAAGATCAAGAATGTCAATTCTCAGCGTGAGCTTGTCACAGAGAGTATCGATACCCTGACACAGCTTGCAACCGACAATGCATCCTCCACAGAAGAAACTTCCGCAATGGCAACCGAGCTCGATGCCGTTGTCCGTAAATCTTCGGATCTGGTATCTGCTTTAGCAGATGATATTGAAAAACTTTCTGCAGATATGAAACAGTTTAAGCTGTAAATCATATGAACGATATACAAATTAATATTTAATCCCAAAAAACCGTGCGGTAATTTTAATCCGCACGGTTTTTATAACTAAAAAGCAGAACTGCACCCGTGCAGCCCCAGCAGTAAAACGAGTGGAGCAGGCTCAATGCCGCTTCCTCTTAAGCAAAACATTTTTTGATCTGTTCTGTGATCTCACCGTCTATCCATCCCTTTTGCACCATATTTTCCAATATCTCACATGCTGCCTCGTGCGTCATTCCGGATTTATACGGTCTGCTCTCCGTCAGTGCCTGATAGATATCAATGCACGCCATGATACGTTCCTGCCTGTTTAGCTCGTCGGCAGTTTTACCGAACGGATACCCGGTGCCATCGAGTTTTTCATGGTGGAGCGCCGCCCAGTCACGGATATCTTCCATTCCTTCTGCCTGTGATAAGATCAGATATGTGTATCCCGCATGATTTTTCATTTTAGAAAACTCCTCGTCCGTCAGGCGTCCCGGTTTTTCTAAGATATCATTTCCGATTGCTGCTTTCCCGATATCGTGCAGCGCGCCTGCCAGGTACATTTTCAGCACCGTCTCCTCGTCATCACCGAGATATCTGGATAATCTGGCTGCATTTTCCGCAACACCGAGTGAATGGCGGCTTGTAAATTCGGATTTATAGTCGATGATCTTTGCAAACAGATTGGCAAAATTTTTGCACATTTCATCGCTTAAATCCCGCTTTTTTCTCGGAACAATATTCCACAGCCGTTCTTCTAAATCTGCATCTCCAAGACTCAAAAAATGTTCTTGCCCAAACACTTCCAAAAAAGTATCTACGCATGCAGTATCAAATTTTGTCCCTTTATTTTTCAAAAGATAATCTTTCGCGCGCTGCCACACGGCATCATCAAATACCGGCGTCCGGCAGAACGCATCTAAAATATCACACAGATGAATGATCCTTGCAAAAAGAGGGATCTCTTCCCACGTTTTTCCAAATGGTCCGCTTCCATCAGCATTTTCATGGTGATATAAAATCACATTTTTCACATCCGTCAGAAACGGGTACATTTTTAAGTTTTCCTCCCCGTAAATGCAGTGGATGCCAAGCTGCTTTGACGTTATATTTTCCGTATTATTTTTTGTAAGGTCATTGTGAAATTCCTCATAAATATACTGCGTCAGCGCATTGTCGTGCAGCAGCGAACACGCCGCGAGATCCTGCAGGGCATCTCCTGTAATTCCCATTTTTTGTGCTGTGCATACGCTCATATATGCAACTCTTTTTCCATGTTTTGTCGCAACATGGGTCAGTTCCGCTTCGACACAGTCGAGTGCATAAGAGCATGCACCAAGCAGACCAATAATGTCTAATTCCATTTCCCATTCACTTTCTTTTTTATTTTTTTCTATCTTAGCACACCAAAATCACTTTTGATACCACAGAATTGCTTTTCATTTCAGGAAATTATTTCTGCGGGTGAACGCCGTTTTTCCACCGTGCTCTGACAGCATGAACGGCTCATTTTCCAGATTTTCAATTTCAATCTTTTCTTTTACGCAAAGCGGATGTGCCTCCGGCAGCACGACCATGTATTCATCCATTTTTGACATATCACTTTAGCAGCTTCTGCCACACACTCTCACTGTGACCGGCATCTTTCTCATACAAATTGATATACTCTCCCGCCGTGCTGCGATCCTTAAATGCCGGGTACAAAAATCCGCTCTCCGGCACGCCCGGCTCATACTCGCCCTCTAACGGACTGACCACACAGATCAGATATTCGTACACTTCCTCTGAGCCCTCCTGCCATGCCTTATCGGTCCCTTTGACCGGGACATCGTATCTCCCGTGGAACAAAAAACACGCATATGGGCACCCCGGCTGATATTTCTCTCCAAGCAGCTCATAGAAAAGATCCGGGAATGCATCGTCTTTCAGACCTGTCTCCCTGATCCCGTCAAAGAGCTGCCAGATACTGCCCGGCTTTCTTTTTTCTTCCGGGATCCGGTATTCTCTTAACTGTTCATTTGTTTTTGAGATCAGCACCGTCCTGGCAAGTTCTAAGTTTTTGGCTCTTTCGGATGCAGACAGTTTTAAGAAATGCGTATTGAATGTTCCATCCACATATCCCTCTTCGTCAAAATATGCGCCTGCGATCCGGTCTATGGATGCCCGTGCGGGAGTCATGCGCCTGGTCAGTTCTAACATGTCGTCGCGATTTATCATTTTGGTCCTTTCATTCCCGTAATTTATTCCATTAAATTTACACTATTTTTACACTATTTTTCACTATTCTTTCACTATTTTTTCTTAATTACTTTCCTTTTTTACACCAGCCCCTGAATCAGGATAAACAGGATCAGCAGCGGCAGTATAAACTGGAAATATGGCTTTAACTTTTTCGAAATCTTAAGGCCCTCTCCCGTATTTGCCTCGTCAATATATTTATCAAATCCCCAACCCCACTTTGTTACGCTAAACAGCAGATAGATCAGTGAACCGACCGGAAGAAGCAGGTTGCTGACGATAAAATCCTCACTGTCGAGCACATCACGGCCGCCTATCAGATGCAGGCTGCTCCACACATTGTAACCCAGTACACATGGAAGACTTGCGAACAGGATGATCACTCCATTGATAAATGCAGCTTTATTTCTGTTCCAGTGAAACATATCCATACAAAATGACATAATGTTTTCAAACACTGCCATGACCGTCGAAAAACTTGCAAAGGTCATGAAAAGGAAAAACAGACATCCCCAGATCCGCCCGCCAGACATATTGACAAACACATTTGGCAGCGTGATAAAGATCAGGCTCGGTCCGGCATCCACTTCCACTCCATAGCTGAAACATGCCGGGAAAATGATCAGTCCAGACATGATCGCCACAAAGGTGTCAAGACCGCAAATTCTTGCGCCCTCACCGGCAAGCGAGTGATCTTTACCCATATAACTTCCGAAGATCTCCATTGCGGCAACGCCAAGACTCAGTGTGAAAAATGCCTGATTCATGGCTGCCGTGATCACATTTTTAAGCCCTGTCTCTGCAACCGTGTCCAGATTCGGGACAAGATAAAACTTCACGCCTTCTGCTGCACCCTGCAGTGTAATACTGTGCACCGCGAGAACAACAATCAGAATCAGCAGCGCGCTCATCATGATCTTGCTTATTTTTTCCAGTCCGTTCTGCAGTCCCCTGCTGCACACAAAAAATCCCAGTATCACGGTAAGTATCATCCAGAACGCCATCTGTCCCGGATCTGCGAGCAGATTAGAAAATACTGCCGCAGTATCGTCCGCAGTCATGCCGGTCTGGAATTCGCCTTTTAAAAATTTAAAGAAATACGATACCATCCAGCCTGATACGGTCGTGTAATACATCATCAGCATATAGCAGCCAAACATTGCGATCCAGCCGTGAATATGCCACTTGCTGCCTTCTTTTTCGAGTGCTTTATAACCTAACACGGCGCTTTTTCTGCTGGCGCGCCCCACGGCAAATTCCATGGTGAGCACCGGAAGTCCCATTGCTATTAAAAATATCAGGTAGAACAGGACGAAGATGCCGCCGCCGTTTTGTCCAGCCACATAGGGGAATCGCCAGACGTTTCCGATTCCGATGGCGCAGCCGGCGCTTACGAGCAGAAAGCCCAGGCGGGATTTGAAGGATTCTCGTTTCATTTTTATTTTGCTCCGTTTCTATTTTATTTTTTACTTGGTGGATTCAAATTCTTTTAGGGCGGTAAGTGCCTGACCACCAAGCAGATACAATATTCCGGTGTTGAAGATAGTCATCAGACCGATTCCGACGTCGCCGAGATCCCATACGAAAGTGTAGGCAGCGATTCCGCCGATGAACAGCATAACCAGTGCAAGGATTTTGTACAAGGTCTGAAAGATCCATTTATCTCCAAATAAATAGGCGACGTTACTTCTGGCATAGAAGAGGATGCCTAAGAATGTGGAGAAACTGAATAAAAACAGTGTCACTGCGATGAATATGACGCCAAACTCGCCCAGGTGATAGCGCATTGCGGACTGGAGAAGATCCATGCCTTCTTTTCCTGCTACGATATTTTCCGGTGCAGTGAGCATGATCATAGCAGTGCAACTGCAGATCACAATGGTGTCGACAAATACGCCAAGTGCCTGTGTCAGTCCGGCGCTGACCGGTGTCTCACATTCGGCTGCTGCGGCTGCACAAGGAGCAGAGCCGGAACCGGCTTCGTTTGAAAACAGTCCACGCTTGATGCCGTTCATAAGGACAGCGCCGAAGCCGCCGGAAACTGCCTGTCTTAGCCCAAACGCCTCCTCAAAAATCCGATCAAAAACCGCCGGGATGCTTCCAATATTTTTCAGGATAATAAATATCGTGATCGCAAAATAGCAGACCGCCATAACCGGTACGACCACGTCAAGCACTTTTACCGTCGCATTTTTCCGAAGGACGATCACCGCTGCGATCGCAACCAGTACGATCGTTGTGTAGAGTGGCGGGATGCCAAATGCATTTTCAAAGGAAGATACCACGGAATTGCTGATGACCTGGCTGATGCCACACCAGCAGATCAGTCCTGAAATTGCAAAAAGTACCGCGATCAGCACATGCTTTTTCTTCTTTTTCAATTTTTCTTCACAGAAATGATGGATATAATATGCGGGACCTCCGCGATATCCGCCATACAAAGGATCTTTTTCCTTGTGTAACTGTGCGAGCGTCCCCTCCACAAATGCGGTCGAGGAACCGATCAGCGCAGTCAGCCACATCCAGAACACAGCACCGGCACCGCCTGCCGAGATTGCCGCCACAACGCCTACCAGATTTCCCATGCCGACTCTGGTAGCCGTCGAGACGATCAGCGTCTGAAATGTGGAAAGACTGTCCTTCGTTTTCTTTTTTGCCATAAGTGCTTTTATCATATCCGGGAAAAGCCTGACCGGCAAAAATCTTGTGCGGATCGTAAAATAGATTCCTGTCGGAATCAGAAGAATTACAAGTAAAGAAATCCCTATGCTGCTTTCCTGCGGCAAAGGGATCGTAATCAGATCTCCCCATAAAAATGCGTAGATCTTTTCAATGACCGAGACTATCATAGTATATACCTTTTCCATCCTTAGTTTGTACTTTCTCTATCATACTATAGATTGTCTCTTTCATGCAATAAACAAGTGATAATTTCATGTAATATAGTTGAAGTATTTTTATTCTGTTACATTTTCAATTTCCGGAATTTTAAATTTCTGGATCATTCCCTGCAGACTCTCTGCCTCACTGCTCATCTCCTGACTGGCAGCCGCACACTCCTCAGATGTTGCAGAATTTGTCTGCACAACATCATTGATCTGCTCAATTCCCTCATTGATCTGCTGGATTTCTGTTGTCTGTGTCTCTAATGTATCCGCAATATGTGTAACGTCTTCCGTAATCAGCTTGGAGTTCTCTGCTACCTCCTCCAGCTGTGCCGCAGTCTCTTCCGCGATTATCATACCTTTTTCTACCGCATTCACAGATGTTTCGATCAGTGATGCTGATTCCTTTGCCGCCTGGGCACTCTGTTCAGCTAATAAATTTACCTGATTCGCTACAACTGCAAATCCTTTTCCTGCCTCTCCGGCCCTTGCCGCTTCAATAGAAGCATTCAACGCCAGCAGATTTGTCTGGGAAGCAATTTCATTAATTGTTGCAATAATCTTATCAATCTCTTTTGATGCCTCATTAATCTCATGCATAGAAGCAACCATTTCATGCATCTTACCATTGCTGTCTGAAATGGCATTTCCAAGTTCATCCACTCTTCCGCTGATTGCTTTTGCAGATTGCGAATTTTTTTCTACCTGTTCAGAAACCCCGGCAACTGTAGCCGTCAGTTCTTCTACAACCGCTGCCTGATTCGTAGCTCCATCTGCAAGATCATTGGAACTTGATGCCACCTGGTCTGCTGCACTTGAAACCTCACTCGAAACATTTTTAATTCCTTTGATCGTTTCTGCCATACTCTTCTCAAATGACATGAAAGAATTTAAAATACCGACAAAATCTCCCTTCCACTCTACTTCCGGCTGAACATCAAAATTTCCTTCTGAGAACAGTTTCATTGCACGATCAATATCATCTACATAAGTTCCCAAAATACGAATTGATTTGCGCATACTGTGCGCCAGTCTTCCAATCTCATCCTCCGAATGATATTCCAGCGTACTGTGTAAATTTCCTTCTGTCAGTTCCTTTGCAACGTCTTCCACTGCATGTAACGGATCCAGAATTGTTTCAAGTACCTTTTTACTTATTACCTTAGCCAGTGTGCATGCACAAACCAGACAGATAATAATACACACCATTCCTGCAACAGCAAAAATAATTGTAGTTCTTGCAGACTGCTCACTTACTTCATCTGTGATCTCATCTAATCTTATGGCAATTTCCACAAGTTTATTTAATGCAGGTGTACAACTATTAAAAATTTCATCAATCGCTTTCTCTTTTTCGCCATTTTTAATTTCTTCTATAATCGAATAACCAATGTTTCCCCAATCAGAAAGAGCAGATGCATACTCATTATATTCCTCATCCGGTAAGACTTTGGTTTTCTTTAATATTTCCAGCTGCGAATCCACTTCTGTAAGCAGCTTTTTTACATTCTGCTCATAACTGTCATAAGCAGATGTATCATTATTTAATGCCATTTCCCTGATATTTCTCGCTGACGTATTCACATTGATCCTGCAGATTTTTACCGCCTGATCCGCAGCATTGACATCATCTATATAATGTAACATATTAGCAAATAACACACCTATGACCACAATAGAAAACAGACCCGAAATCAACATCATACTAATGACTTTTCCGTAGCCATAGTTTATCCTCTCCTGCAGATGCATATTTTCCAATTTGTCTTTCATTGTACTCTTTTGTGACAACATAGATTGTTATTTCCTTTCTCTATTGAATTTTTGAATTTTTACTCTTATATACCAAATTCCATTTTCAAAGTCAATACGGTTTCGGTTCAATTTTTCATATTCTACTTTTCGCATAATATTCAGCACATCCCACGCAAAAAATTCAGCACTTTTACTAAAAAAGAAAACCACCACTCCCCGGCTCCCGGTTTGTGATGGTTTCCTGCTATATTATTCTGTCCACTTCTTAAATTCTTCATCCGTACATTTCACATAATGTGTCCCGGACACCAGATGATCCGTTCCCTTATTATAATCAATGCCGGAAGTCTTGTAATCGTAGCTCAGTGCCACACGATTTTTTTCCACGACCGGATTCGGTGCAGGTATCGCAGAAAGAAGGCTCTTCGTATATGGGTGGATTGGATTCTCAAAGATTTCCTCCGTTGTTCCGGTCTCTAAGAGATGTCCCAGATGAAGTACCCCGATGCGATCCGAAATATATTTGACCATGGAAAGATCATGTGCGATAAACAGATACGCGGTTCCTGTCTCCTGCTGGATATCCTTCATCAGGTTAACGACCTGTGCCTGAATGGAAACGTCCAGCGCAGAGATACACTCATCTGCAATGATCAGTTTCGGGTTCATGATCAGCGCTCTCGCAATTCCGACACGCTGTCTCTGTCCACCGGAAAACTGATGCGGATAACGGCCCGCATGTTCCGGCGCAAGTCCAACTTTTGCCAGGATGTTTTTGATCTTTTCCTCACGCTCTGCGCGTGTCTTGTACATATGATGGATATCTAACCCCTCGCCGATGATATCGCGCACCTTTTTTCTTGGATTTAAGGATGCCATCGGGTCCTGGAAGATCATCTGCATCTGCGTGCGCAGTGCCTGGCTGTTTGCCTTATTGATCCTGCCGCTGATGTCCATTCCATTAAAATTGATCTCCCCGGCGGTCGGATCATAAAGTCTTATGATACTTCTTCCGATCGTTGATTTTCCGGAACCGGATTCCCCGACCAGACCATATGTCTCACCCGGATAGATCTGAAAACTTACGTTTTCCACCGCATGCACGGTATAATTATTACTTACCTTAAAATATTGTTTCAAGCCTTTCACGGTAAGAAGAGGCTTACTGTTTTCATTCACCGTCATCGATCTTTGCCTCCTTCTTCATTCGCGCAATACGCTCTTTTAATTCAGGCGGCATCTCTGCCTTCGGTGCCCGCGGATCTAACAGCCAGGTAGCCGCATAATGTGTATCTGTCACCTGAAACATTGGTGGATCTGCCTTGTCGTCGATCTCAAGCGCAAACTGGTTACGCGGTGCAAACGCATCGCCCGGTTTTTCGTTTAACAGGTTTGGCGGCGAACCAGGGATCGTGTAGAGTCTCTCATCCGCAGTGTCAAGATCAGGCATTGCAGAGAGCAGTCCCCAGGTATACGGATGTTTCGGATCATAGAAGATCTCATTGATCATACCTTTCTCAACGATTTTTCCGGCATACATGACATTGACGTAATCTGCCACTTTGGCAACCACGCCGAGGTCATGTGTGATGTAAATAACGGAAATGCCTCTCTCTTTCTGTACCCTGCGGATCAGCTCGATGATTTTTGCCTGAATCGTAACATCCAGTGCAGTCGTCGGCTCATCACAGATCAGAAGATCCGGGTTGCAGGCAAGCGCGATGGCAATGACCACACGCTGTCTCATACCACCGGAGAGCTGGTGCGGATAGTTTTTCATACGTTTTTCCGCATCCTCGATACCAACCTCTTTTAACAGTTCTACTGCCTTATCCCAGGCTTCTTTCTTCGGTGTCTTAAAATGCCAGATCATACCTTCCATGATCTGTTTTCCGATCGTCATGGTCGGATCAAGACTCGTCATCGGATCCTGGAATACCATAGCAATTCTTTTTCCATTGATATGTCGTCTGATCCACTTTTTATCTTTTGTTAAAATGTCTACCGTCTGCGGTGTTCCATCCGCATGATGATAGGAAAATTCTATAGTACCGCCCGTTACTTTCGCATTGGATGCCAAAATACCCATGGCAGCTTTCATTGTTACGGATTTACCGGAGCCGGACTCACCAACGATCGCAACTGTCTCGCCCTTCATCAGGTCAATATTGACTCCACGGATGGCGTGCACGCTTCCTGCAGTCGTCTGAAACGTAATATCCAGGTCCCGTATTTTTAAAATCTGTTCTTTTGTCTCTGACATATACGAATCCCCTTTCTTACATTTCTTTCAGCTTCGGATCTAATGCTTCACGTAAACCATCTGCTACAAGGTTAAAGCTTAACATCAGAAGAGCCATTACAACGATCGGCGGAATGATCTGGTACGGATGTGTGGTAAAACTGTTAAATCCTTCGGAGATCAGTGAACCAAGTGAACACTGCGGCACCGGAATACCAAGACCTACGAAACTTAAGAACGCCTCGGTAAAGATCGCCGTCGGGATGGAGAACATTACCTGTGTAATGATCGGTCCAATGATATTTGGCAGAACTTCTTTAAAGATAATAAAGAAATTTCCTGCTCCAAGTGTCCGTGATGCAAGTACAAATTCCTGCTCTTTTAATTTCAGCATCTCAGCTCTTGCGATACGGCTCATGCCGACCCACTCCGTCAACATCAATGCAAAAATAATGGTAAGCATACCCGGCTGCAGTACCAGTAACAAAAGTGTTACGATTACAAGACGCGGAATACCGTTCGCGACCTCCAGAAACCGCTGCATGAACATATCGACTTTCCCGCCAAAATATCCGGAGATCAGTCCATAGCTCATACCGATCACCATATCGATGATAGCGGCTGCTACGGCGATAATCAGGGAAACGCGTGCACCGGACCAGGTACGTGTCCAGATATCACGTCCGAAGTTATCACTTCCGAACCAGTAGTAAAGATCATCCAGACCTTTTTCTTCATAGTAATTGATCTTTTTGGTTCCGGTCGTTGTCTTCATACCTTCACTACCATCAAAGATACCAAGTTTTTCAAGACCTTTTACCCTTGGCGCAAAGTTTTTCTGTGTCAGTGACTGTTCAGAGTAACTGAAATCATTCATTCCCGGACCAATGATTGCAAATACCGTAATGATAATGATCAGGATCAGACCGATCACTGCACTGATTTTTTTGAAATAGCGGATCAATACGTCTTTCCAGAAACTCTGTGCTGCAAAGTTATCATCTAACGCAAGTTCGCCATCCGTATGTTTAAATTTAAAATCTGCCTCGACCGGTATGTAGCCGGCAGCATCATTTCCCACATTCATGGTATTTTCCTGTGACACCATATCAGTCTCCTTTCTTTGCCAGACGAATTCTCGGGTCAATGATTCCGTAAAGGATATCTACCACAAGCATGATGGCAATGTACATTGCAGAATAAATAAAGCTTAATGCGATAACCACGTTGTAGTCGTTCGACTGAATGGCATTTACCAGAAGACTTCCGACACCCGGTATTGCAAATATTTTTTCAACAACCAGAGAACCGGTCATCAGATCGACGATCAGCGGTGCAAGCACAGTGATGATCGGGATCAGTGCATTTCGCAGCGCATGTTTAAAAATCAGCGCTGAACCCGAAATTCCTTTACTCTCCGCAAGCAGCATATAATCGCTGCCGAGTACTTCAAGCATTTCACTTCGCGTAAAACGGGCGATCGACGCCATCGTAAACATAGAAAGTGAGATACTGGGCAGCACGCTTGATCCGAAAATATCGCTCTCCGAAAACAGCATCGGGAACCATCCTAATTTAAATCCGAAGTTATAGCTGAGTGCCAGCGCAAACACATACGACGGTACCGACACACCGATAACCGAAATGATCGTCGCTAACGAATCCCATATCGTGTCATGTTTTAATGCCGCGAGAAGTCCAAGTAAAAGCCCGACCACGGCGCCGATCAACACCGCATATCCTCCGATACTGATGGAGATCGGAAGCCTTGTCTTTATCAACTGGGAGATTGGTGTATTCTTTGAGATATTGTAACTTACGCCAAGGTCTCCTTTTAACATATTGCCTACATATTTCACAAACTGTACCGGCAATGGCTGATCCAGTCCATATTTCGTATACAGTGCTGCTCTCTGGTCTGCATTTAACTTCTCATCGTTGAATGGAGAACCCGGCATCAGCTGCATCAAAATAAACAGAACGAGCAAAATTGCAAGCAGCGTAAACAGAGACGTTACGATTCTCTTAAGTGCATATTTTTTCACGTTCTAATCCTCCTTTAGTTTTGCGGAGCAAAATGCGACTGCCTTTGCAGGAGCAGAGGATTTTCCTCCTTTAGTTTTCCGAAGGAAAATGCCTGCTATGCATGCTATGCTCAATAGCTTGCATAGCATGTGCCTCTTGCAGGAGCAGAGGATTTTCCTCCTTGTTTTTCCGTTCACGACATAGGAAATTCCTGCCTCATTTCCTATAGCGTCAACAATATGATGAAATTGCCGCACCAAAGTTTTGCACTTTAGTGCGGCTATATTCATTTTCCTGTAAAACAGGATTTCTACTGTCTAAATTTCTTTATTCAGTCTTTACAGCATCTTTGTATACACGGTTGATAGCTACCGGATGATACTCAACGCCTGTTACTTTAGAAGAAAGCATCTCTGCGTTGCACTGTGTGTAAAGCGGATAAATAACTGCCTCATCCATAACGATCTTCTCAGCATCGTAAAGTCTTGCCCAGCGTCCCTCTGCATCTGTGCAAAGATCACCGGTTGTACACTCATCAATGATTGCATCGTAATCTGCGTTGCTCCACAGACCGTAGTTGTTAGAGTTATCTGTTACCCACATTCCAAGATATGTCATTGGATCTGCGTAGTCCGGTCCCCAACGTGTTAAACCTAACTGGAAGTTACCGTTCTGCATGTCTTCCACACGCTGTTTCTTCGGCTCAACAACCAGATTTACGGTCAGTCCAGGAAGAGTTGTCTCCCATTGCTCTTTTAATACCTGCGCTACTTTCTGAGGTGCGTCATCTGCATCTACTACCATGTCTAAAGTGATCTCAGATTCTCCAAGTTCCTCTAAACCTTTTGCCCAGTAATCTGCTGCTTTTTCTGTATCATATACACACACATCAGAGAATTTCGTCTGATCTTCGGAGAAGTCAGATCCGTCAGGACCTGCTGCAAACTGCATCGGAACTGCTGTGTATGTAGAAGCGGAACCATCTTTTAATACATCTGCTGTGATGGAATCACGGTCGATTGCCATTGTCATTGCAAGACGTATATTTAAGTTTGCGAGTTCAGGAACAGAATTCATATTCGGGCTGACATACCATAAGTAGCCTGCACCAACAGTTGTGAATTCAGGATCGTCTTTTACCTGGTCAACCTGCTCACCGTTTACTAATGTTGTATCAAGTGCACCTGTCTGGTAGCTCATTAATGCCTGCTGTGAATCCTGGATTACCTGATAACTTAATCCGGAAAGTTTTACTCTGTCGGTATCATAGTAGTCTGCATTTTTTGTTAAATGGAATGCAGTTGCTGCCGGCTGATAAGAATCCAGCACAAATGCACCGTTTGATAATACTGTCTCAGGACTTGTTGCAAATGTATCTCCACAGGAAGTAAAGAACTCCTCATTTACCGGATAGAAAGTCGGGAAATACATCAGAGAAGTGAAATAGCTGACTGGTGCATTCAGTTCGACCTGAAGTGTATTGTCGTCTACTGCTGTCACACCAAGTTCACTCTTGTCTTTCTCACCTGCGATGATCTCTGCTGCATTTTTAATCTGACCGATATCGCTTAACATATATGCATACTCAGATGCGACATCCGGATCAACAGCTCTCTGCCATCCGAATACGAAATCTGCTGCGGTAACCGGTGTGCCGTTGCTCCATTTTGCATCGGTACGAAGATGGAATGTATAAGTTAAACCATCGTCTGATAAATCATAGCTTTCTGCGATTGCCGGAACTGCCTGTCCGTCTGCATCCATCTGCATCAGACCGTCGGTATAATCAGCGATTACCTCAAAGGATGTTCCGTCGGTAGCCTGCTGCGGATCGAGTGACTCGACCGGAGTTTCAAGCATAACATTCATGTCTGATGCGCTTGCTGCGGCATCTGTTCCTGCAGCATCACCTGCTGCACTGCCTGTCTCTGTGCCTGCGGTTGTTCCCTGTGTTGCAGAAGAACTGTTCCCGCCACAGCCTGCAAGACCAAGCATCATTGTTCCGGCCATCAAAATAGCCAAAACTGCTTTGGTTTTTTTCATAATAGTAATCCTCCTTGTTTTGCGGAGCAAAATGTCTGCTATGCCTGCATAGCATGTGCCTCTTGCAGGAGCAGAGGATTTTCCTCCTTGTTTTGCGGAGCAAAAATCCGAGTCCTCTGACGAGGAGAGGATTTTCCTCCTTAATAAAAATGCGCAAAGATGGCTCTTTTCCTCTGCGCCCCTTTACGCTGATAACACTTTAGCACATCACATTACAAAATGCAAGTATTATGTTATACATTTTGTACTTTCGTACTATTTTTCCGTTAATATAATGGGTGAATAGCTTTTATTTTCCCTCACTCAAACAATCATGATTTTAAAATTTTTTGCCACCTTAATCCTATGATGTTGAGCTCAAATAGTGCAGTTTGTCAATCAAAAATCTTGCATGTACTATTGTCATCCTATAAAGATTCGGGTGTCAAAAGGTGGTTTTCAATTTTGGGTCTGTCAAATTGCACAAAACCGAACTTGTTTTGTTCCGTTGTCCGAAAATAAGAAAAACTAAGTATGCCTGAATTAGTTTTTCACAGAGTGACGTAAACGGCATTCAACGAGCCTTCCATGGCTCGTGAAGCCTTGTTCTGCCGTCCGTGGCAGAACATTACTGTAAATAGACAGGCATACTAAGATTTTCTAATTTTCTCCCAAAGTCACAAAAACAGTCTCGGCTTTGTGCAATTTGACAATCGCTAAGTTATGAACCACCTTTTGACACCCTAATCCTATAAAGAAAAAAAGCCCTCCAGCCATTAGATTTTTCATCTAACTTCCGGAGGGCAGTTCTCAAACTGGAGTTTTGTAACTAAAAACAACAAATCCATTCCAAAAATACAGTCTATTTTACTTTGTAAGATCTTTGATGACCTCTCCTGCAAGAATCAGTCCCGCCACAGACGGCACAAACGCAATACTTCCAGGGATATCACGGCGCTCGGTGCATTTGTGGACGGTTCCCGGAGGGCAGACGCAATGTGACCGGCAGCTGATACTCATATCCTCGATCGGTCTTGTCGGCTGCTCTTTGGAATATACGACCTTTAATTTTTTGACCCCGCGTTTTTTTAACTCACGGCGCATGACACGCGCGAGCGGGCAGACTGACGTCTTGTAAATGTCAGCCACCTCAAACTGGGTCGGGTCTAATTTATTGCCAGCTCCCATGCAGCTTATGACAGGCACATTGCACTCTTTTGCGCGCATGATGATCTCTAATTTTGCAGTGACCGTATCTACTGCATCCACGACATAATCATACTCAGAAAAATCAAACTCATGCGCATTTTCCGGCAGATAAAAACATTTTCTCGCTTCCACTTTTGCATCCGGATTGATTTCTAAGATACGCTCCGTCATCACATCAACTTTATATTTTCCAACCGTTTTTCTGGTCGCAATGATCTGACGGTTGATATTCGTCAGACATACCTTGTCATCATCCACGATCACAAAAGAACCGACTCCGCTCCTGGCAAGCGCCTCAACCACATAACCGCCGACTCCGCCGATTCCAAAAACTGCAACTTTTGCATTTGCAAGCCGTTCCATATTATCTGAACCCAGCAGTAACTGGGTTCTTGAAAACTGATTCAACATATCCTGTGCTTTTCTCCTGTTATTTCCTTATCTCTTAGTTCCTATTATCATTTGTGCAAAATTATTTTTTCCATATCGCGAAGTTCATTCCTGCCTCTTGTACAAAATTACTTTTTCCATATCGGGAAGTGCATTCTTGCGTCTTGTACAAAATTATTTTTTCTCTATATCAAGTGTCTCATTCATACTTCCCATACGGTATCCGCCAAGGTCAAGCGTCACATAGGAAAATCCAAGCTGTTTCAGGTAAGAATAAATCTTTTCCCTGTTTTCCCCTTCTACCAGTTTTGCGATCTCATCCGGCAGCACCTCGATACGCGCAATATCCCCATGGATCCTTACGCGCACCTGATGAAAGCCCATATCCAGCAAAAGCTGCTCCGCCTTATCCACCATGCCGAGTTTTTCTTCGGAAATTGTCTCCCCATAGACAAACCGGGAGGAAAGGCATGCAAATGACTGCTTGTCCCAGGTGGGCAGTCCCATCTCTTTGGAAAGTGTACGGATCTCTTCTTTGTTCAACAGAGCCTCCCTGAGCGGACTTTTGATACCAAGCTCTGCAACTGCGACCAGTCCCGGTCGATAGTCACCATTATCATCCATGTTAGATCCCTCAGCCACGGCATTGATATGATATTCTTTTGCAATTTCCAGTATTTTCTCAAACAATTCATGTTTGCAGAGATAGCAACGGTTCTTCGGATTCTGACGAAATCCCTCGATATCAAGTTCTTCCGACTTGCATACAATGTGCCTGATTCCCTGCTCCTTGCAAAACTGCTTTGCCTCCTCTAACTCCCTTTTCGGGAAAGAACAGGAGGATGCCGTAACTGCGATCACATGATCCGCACCAAGTGTTTTCTTTGCCGCTGCAAGCAGAAATGTCGAATCCACGCCGCTGGAAAAAGCGACTGCAACACTGCCCAGTGACTTTAAATATTCCTGTAAATTTTTATATTTTTCCTGTACTGACTGCATAATAATCCTTTATTTCATATAATTTAATCTATTCTTACCACTGTATAATCGCCCATGGCATGACTGACATAAAAGATCACATATACTTTTCCGTCGTGCACATAAGACTCTCCCATCGTCTCATCGGCTCCGTAATCGTCCACACCTCCGTCAAAATGGGTAAGACTTGCCGCAAGTGCTTCCTCCGTCGGTTCCATCCAGATGAAATTAAATTCCAAAATATCTTTCATCGTAATTTCAGTAGTCGGATTTCCTTCCGGATCCAGCACGGTATAGCCCTGTGCAGTATCTGTATTGTCTTTTCCGGCAAATAAAATTTTAGCCGTCTCATCCGGATCTGCAAAATCAGAAAATGTCATTTTTTCTCCGGTCTTCATGTTAATATTAACGGAAGTAAGTGCTGCAGAAGGATGCGCTGATCCTTCATAATCATAATAACTCTGACAGGTCAGAGAAAGCATATCCTTTGTCTGTTCCTGCACGGTATATGTGAGCACCACGGAATCATTTGCACCAGGGTTCATCTCCTCCGTATCTCCCGTCATTTCCCCGGCAGCTTCTTTTGCCATATTTTCAAAGTAAGTATTCCATTCTTCCTGTTTTTCGGTATCACTCCAGCCTGTAATCTTCGGATAAGAAATATCAATCAGATCCGTCTTTTTGTAGCTTACCATCTCTATCTGATAATCAGACTGTGCGTCCTGCCCTGCCTCTGTTGTGGCAGCGGCTTCTGTTTCGTCCTGTTCTGAATCCTCCGAAACCTGTGAGGTTTCTGGCTCCGTTTCATTCTGTACTGTAGTCTCACTGGTTTTCTGCTGATCCATAGAGCCTGCCGCACCAGTGTTTTTATTTTCACCACAGCCTGCTGCAAACGTGAGTGACAGTGATAATACCGTAATTAATATAAGATTTCTTCTTCTCATATAGATCCCCTTTTCTGCGCAGTTTTTTGCGCATATCAAGTTTGTGCGCCAGCACAAATCCGGTGTGTGAAAAATCTTATTTTTCGCACTGAATTCCTTTTTTTTTATAGATAAATTAGTCTGCCAGCATCTACTGCTCCAAAAACTTCACAATATCTTCCGGTTTTTCTGCAAAATTTGTCGCCCCGTGTTCCATCAGGAACTCCTTATCACGGAATCCCCAAAGCACTGAGATGCACGGCAGTCCTGAATTTTTTGCCGTCATGACATCCACATCCGAATCACCGATGTAGACTGCCGTATCCGCCGGTTTTCCAAGTTCTGCAAGCGCCGTGTGCACCATATCCGGCGCTGGTTTTCTCGCCACACCTTCGCGCTCCTCCCCGATCGCAGCCTGCACAATGCCTTCGAAATAAATCTCGTTTAACTCTTTGACTGCAAAATCAATCTTATTCGAAACGATTGCAAGCGCATAACCTTTTTCCTTTAATTTGCGGAGCACCGGAACAACACCATCGTAAGCTCTCGTTTTGTCATTGCAGTGTTCTCCATAATACTTTTTAAAAACAGCAAATGTTTCTTCGAATTTCGGATTGTCAAATCCGCCCGGAACGGAAAGCTCCATCAGACGACGCACACCGTTTCCAACAAATGCACGCACTTCCCCGATCGTGCGCTCTGGCATCTGCATCGTTCGCAGCGCATAGTTTGTGGCATCTGCCAGATCCTCTAACGTATTTAATAAAGTTCCATCCAGGTCAAATACGACTGTTTCATATTTTTTCATAATAATCCTCATTTCTGCTTGTGATAAATCTTTTGATCCACACATATTTCCTTTTTCTAATTGACACTCACGTTTCCCGCAAGCACCTGTTTGTAATCTTCGTAATTCTTTGCAAGGAGCGCCGGTGTATCCAGTCCATACGGACATTTGCTCTTGCATTTATTGCAGTGCAGGCAGTTTTCGATCTTTTTCATTTTCGCCTGAACCTCCGGTGTGAGCTGCAGTGCAGACGGAGAGCGGCGCAGCAAAAGCGACATACGCGCACAGTTGTTGATCTCAATGCCCGCCGGACACGGCATGCAATAACCGCAGCCGCGGCAGAAATCGCCTGCCAGTTCTTTTCGGTCATTCTCGATCAGTGCACGGATCTCATCCGTCATTGTTGGCGGATTATCAATATATGAAATAAATTCATCCAGCTCTTTTTCCCGCTGCACACCCCAGATCGGCAGTACATTTTCATACTGCGCCTCAAATGCATAGGCTGCCGCAGAGTTCGTGATCAAACCGCCGGACAATGCCTTCATTGCGATAAATCCCATGTCTGCCTTTTTACATTTTTCCACCAGTGCAATATCCTTATCCGTTGCCAGATAGCAGAACGGAAACTGCAGTGTCTCATACAGCCCGGATTCGATTGCCTCCTCGGCAACCGCAAGCCTGTGGTTCGTGATACCGATATGACGGATCTTCCCCTGCGCCTTTGCCTCAAGCATCGCCTCATAAAGTCCTGTTCCATCTCCCGGTTTCGGGCAGAAAGAAGGATTGTGGAACTGATAGATATCAATGTAATCCGTCCTTAAATTATGTAAGGAAATCCCAAGCTGTTCCCAGAATTCGTCCGCATTTTTTGCCGCCGTTTTGGTCGCAATGTAGACTTTTTCACGCATTCCGTCGAATGCCTCGCCTAATTTTTCCTCACTGTCCGTGTAAAACCGCGCCGTATCAAAAAACGTAATGCCCGCTTCATACGCTTTTCTCGCCAGTTTTACCGCATCCTCCGTGCTGACTCTCTGGATCGGCAGTGCGCCAAATCCATTCTTATTTACTTTGATCCCTGTACTTCCTAAAACTACCGCTTCCATAACTCTTATCGTTTTCCTCCTTAAATCAATCGTGTTTTAACCACTATTTACGCCCAACATCATCTATGCAGCAGAATGCACACCCACGAACATTCTATTGTTTTAAATAAGGGAAAAATAACCCGCTCTTATTCCGCTTATCAAACATATTATTATACTGCAGTATCTCATAATTTTTCAGCCATTTTGCATCCTCGCCGGCCGCATCTTCCACATGTAAAAATTTTCCCTGCGATTTGGAATAAAATCCTCTCGAATTGACCGCCGGAATTTCTTCCATCATGTCGGCTAAAAACTGATTGTATGCCGGAAGCGCAATGCCCGCGCGCTCCAACGCCAATGTTGACAGATAATTAAGGCTTGTCAGTTCCACACTTTCTTTGCCGCTGTCATAATTCGTCCAGATAAAAAACGGTACAGTGTAAAGATTCTCAAGTTCAGACAGCGTCAGTCCGCCCAATCCTTTTCCATTCAGATACGGATAAAAACTGGATGATAAACTCGGCTGATGATCCCCGAAAAAGACGATCTCAACCGGATCATCCACTTTTTCAAAATAGGAGATCAAATACTCTAATGCCGAATCACTCTCGTGGATCAATGACAGGTACTGGTTCACGTCCGGATAATTGATGCCAAGCATACGCGCTTTTTCATCAAAATTGTCATATTTCTCCGTATAACCGCCATGATTCTGCATGGAAATACTCATAATGAATAAATCCTCGTTGGATTTCTTACTCTCATAACGGTCGACGATCTTCTCATACAGTTCCTGATCTGTAATATAATCACGCAATATCTTCGTCTGGTCAAAATCATCGATAAAATGCGTTTCATCAAATCCCATATTCGGATATACGATATTGCGGCTCCATCCGGTATCATAATAAGGATGCATTGCCACACAGGTGTAACCGATATTTTTCAGATTTGACACCAGAGAAGTCGGTGTATCCGTGATATACTGCTGATAGACAACCGAACCGCTCGGCAGAAATGCCATGGAATTTCCCGTCAAAAATTCCCACTCGGAGTTTGGTGTTTTGGCGCCAAACACGGAAGAGAGCGCATGCCCCTTGATCGTATTTTCCTCCAGTGAATCGTAAAACGGTGTCAGATCGATATTGGTTGAAAAATTCCCCACCACACTAAGGTCCGCATAGGATTCACTCATAACCACAATAATGGTCGGCTTCTTCTCCGTTTCTCCGGTGGCTGTATCCGTCTCTTTGCTGTACTGATCCTCAAGTTCCTTGACTGCCTCTTTCGAATACCCATCCGGTTGCGCAATAAAGCAGTCGCGGATACTTAACACAAAGTTTAAGATATAGCCGTTTCTGTAACTTCCTTTTTGTTCCCATGTCTCCGTCACAACACCCTGCGTATGCTTTCCAATGTATGCACAGCACAGCACGGCAAGTGAAATGCACACGATCGACATCGGAATCCTTTTCTGAAAGGAAACATGTAATTTTCGGATAAACGCAATGTACAGCGTGGAAAGGAGTATTACATACCCTGCCCTTTCATCCAGGACAAATTCATAATTTCCCGCCACAGAAAGCCCGGTCTGGATGGACTTTAAATCACTGAAAATAAACTCATTTCCACGAAACAGATATACAAAATAGTTGATCCCGGCAAGGGACAACAGCACAATATGCGAAATCAGACAGGTCAGTCCTGTATTGCTTGTAAATACCTGAACAGCCAGAAAAACTACCAGACAGCACAATACATTTAACAGCATTTTATTGTCGGATATTTTTGCTCTCAGTTCCGTATCCAGTAACAGATACTGGATATGATACGCCGTAAAAATGCCGCCTGTCCCAAGCATGATCGCACTCCACAGCCATGAAAGCTTTTCGTTTAATTCAATCTTTAAACTTTTAATTCCAAAATAAAGTACTCCAAATCCAAACAGTACCCATACCGGAAACCTTATCACTGCAAACAGCACTGCTGCAAAGACCACTGCCACAGCAAGTCGGATCAGATTCTCTTTTTCAAAATATAACTTTATCTTCATGATTTCCTCATATTTCCATCTCTCATAGTCTCTTTTTCAACAAAGTTATTCTATCATTACATACAGATTTGTCAATTTTGTGAAGATTAAACTTTTCTTAGTTTTTTTCTTTTTCATTTACGGAATATAGTTTTATATACATAAAATCCCCCTTAAGCAGTTTGGAAACATTTACCCTGTCTGCTTAAGGGGGATCATACATATCTTTGTGCGTTTCCTATTGATTGGCCAGCCTTTATTTTGTCTGTTTTTTAAAGAAATCATCGATCGCTGCATGCAGTTTCTGCGCATCCATGCTTTTTAACAGGTAACCATTCGGCTTTAACGACATCACGTCCATAACCGTCTGTGCATCGTTTTTTCCGGTAAGAAAAATGATCGGAATGTTCTGAAATTCCGTATCTTCACGAATCATCTGCATAAACTGTTTGCCATCCACGATTGGCATTTCATAATCTAACAAGATCAGATCCGGTATATTTAAGGCAAGATATTTGATCGCCATCTCGCTGGAATTGACAGGAATTACCTGATATTTATCTTCCAGCAGTGTTTTAATATTCCGGAGGATCACTCCCGAATCATCCACCGCTAAAATAGTTCTTTTTTTCATTTTATAATATTCATCCATCTGCCTTTTGATGTTTTCCACCATCTCCACCACATTGATCGGTCTTATAAAAATATCGGTAAACATCTGTTTTGGAAGTGTTTCCCAGAGTTTCTCAAGCTCTTCCACATTTCCCATGACAAACACAGGCGTTTTATGCTTGATTGCATGATCTACGATCACTTTAACCCCAACCGCCTTTAATCCCGCAATAACCCTGTCATGGTATCTGTCAATTCCATAATCTCTTCCATCGATACATCCGCCACATAAACACGCAGCTGATCCATGGATTCCCTGATGCATTCCGGAACCTGATATTCTTCAAGTTGTTCCATGATCTGATCCACTCCATCAAGGTCAAACTGTTCTATGCACTGGTGTATCTGCTGTAATGCAGTGATCCACTCCCCGTCCGAAAACTCTTTTTTTGCATCCTCTTCCTTCTCTGCATAGGGGCGCAATATATTTTTTAAATCACGGTACATGGTAAGCACATCCGGTGTTTTTTCCTCTAACACCTCTGTCTTACCCTGTTTTCCATAATCCTCAAGTTCCTTTGCTGCCTCCGACAACGGTACTGCACCAATCAGAAGTGCAGAACTTTTTAACGCATGTACTTCAATCACATAATCACTGATCAGCCCCTCTTTCAGGCACTGTTCGATCTTATTTGCCTTACTGTCGATCGTACGGTAAAATATCCGGATCGTTTTCATAAGTGCAGCTTTCGAACCACAGTGATTTACCCCCTCCTCGAATGAAAATCCCATCTGTGGATCTTCCGGCTGTATCTCACGGTCAGAGAGATCATCTGCAAGAAGCTTCTTTGCCTCCTCCTTCGGGACATCACGCACAAGATCTTTTGGCAGCCACAGTTTCAGCTGGTTACAGATCCGTGCAAAATCAATCGGTTTTGCAACGAAACCATTCATTCCTGCATTCAGGAATTCCTTTCTGGCATCTACCATTGCATTCGCAGTGAGTGCAATGATCGGAAGCTTCTGATACTTGTCCTCCGGCAGTGCACGAATAGCTTTTGCAGCTTCTATTCCATCCATAACCGGCATCATGTGATCCATCAGCACCAGATCATACTGGCTGCCCCTGACCATTTTTACTGCCTGCAGTCCATTTTCTGCCGTATCAATCTGCATCCGGAGAGGTTTTAGCAGTTCTTTTGCCACCACAAGATTCAATTCGTTATCATCCACAAGTAAAATGTGTGCCTCCGGGGCAATAAACAGACATTCCGCTTCTTTTTCCGTCACATTATCTTTCTGTCCATTATAATTTACCGCAGAAACAGGTGTCGGATCAATGATTGTCTGTTCTATCGTAAAGAAAAACCTGCTTCCCTTTCCGTATTCACTTTCTACTTCGATAACCCCTCCCATCATATTGACTAAATTCTGGGAAATTGTCAAGCCCAGTCCGGTTCCTTCCACATAACGGTTTCTGTCCATCTCCACGCGCTGAAACGCATCGAACAGAATTTTCTGATCTTCCTTGCGGATTCCGATCCCGGTATCTGCCACCTCATAATAAAGCATTACTTTATCCGTATTTTTCTGTCTGACATGCACGGAAAAGCGGACGCTGCCTTTCTCTGTATATTTAATGGCGTTATTCACCAGGTTTATGATGACCTGACGGATACGCCCCATATCCCCCTTTCAGCTTACATGGAATATCCTGATCAATATCATAGATCAGTTCCAGACCGGAATGTCCGATCCTGTTTTCCATACTGATCCTCAGATCATGAAACAGTGAACATGTATCATACGGTTCATCAAACAGCTGCATTTTACCGGCTTCCATCTTTGAACAATCCAGCACATCATTGATGATTGTAAGAAGCACACGCCCGGAACTCTGGATATTCAGCAGATATTCCTGCTCCTTCGGTGAATGCCGGGAACGCAGTAAAATCTCTGTAATTCCCACAATAGAGTTCATCGGCGTACGTATCTCATGTGACATATTCGAAACGAAGTTGGTTTTGGCACGGTTGGCATCTTCCGTCTGTAATACAAGACGCTTCATCAGATGGTTCTGCTCTATGATCTTTGTCACATCAACAATCGTCATCATATATCCCTGTATCAGTTCATTGTCCTTTAATACCGTTTCTTCCACCTGATAATGCCGATCTTTCCAGTCAAAAAAATCCTGACTGCCCTGAATAAATGCATATATCTTATCATCCGTGCTATATCCCTGTTCCTTATTTATAGAAGTAATAATTTTATCCGCCATCGAATTTAAAAAAAGGAAACGGTGATCCGCATCTGTTACAATGACAGCTTCTTTCAGATTATCAATAATATAATTTTTTGCATTTTTGACAGGATCAAACAAGCCGTATTTTACAACGGCAATGCTCATAAAGATACAGGACAACAGAATTCCAAGAGGTGTTGGATCATCTCCTTTTAGAATTTTTAAAATGCGAAGAGACAACAGAAGCATTGGTGAAAGCATCGCTGCGATCATAAGAAAATGGATTTTTCCTTTATTGGGCATACTTCTCTGAGAGCAGTAGGAAGAGATGATGATGCCGATCGTGGTCATGATTTCTGCCAGTAAGAAAGCCATATAGACATAGTACATTGGTGCTGGAGAGATTTCCAGCGTATATCCGTTCAGGTTTGCCTTCGAAGGAGCCAGCCAGTAATCTTTATAGTATAGATGATGATAATCAACGGTTGCGATCATAACATAAAATCCCATGTTTAACACAAGAAGCAGATGGATCACCCACTGTGGAATTTTTATATTTTTCCAGCGTATCATAAACATGAGGGCACAGAAATTACCATTATACCATGTCCTGGTGGGTTTGATAAATGTTTTTTCGTAAATTTTAGTTGACTTTAATTTTCAACATCTGCTGCCAAAGCCGCCCGCACTCTCCTTTTTTCAAATCTGGCTTCTTTTCAAACATACATGATGGATTCCTTTTACGAAACTCATTTGATTTTCCTCCTTATCTTCCCTGATACCCACAGCCTTCTCTTCCCGGCATATCTTCACTTTTCACATAGCGGGCATTGAACTCCATATTGATCTCGCGCAGTTCTTTCTTCCCGTCGATATAATCCTGATACATCTCCACGAGTCTGGACATGCAGCCATCACAGGTTGCATCAATATTTCCTAATGATTCCGCCACGATCTTCTCGCGTTCTTCCTTTGTTGTCTCTGAAATTAAATAACCCATTGCATTTCTCCTTTTCACTCATGCCGCTTTTCATTATACCATCTGTCATCTCAAATATCTCAATAACTTTATCCGCCATCTCACATCCTTTTTCCGTGAGTGCAGTATCAGCTTTGCCAGGTAAAGCTCACTCCGGAGATTCCATTGATCATACATTCATTTTATACCAAGAGCCCGACTTTTTCGAAGCCGGGCTCTTAAATTTCTTCACATAAATGCTGTGTCATAACCGATGACATTCTATTTAGAGTATCATGAAAAATCTCAGACTTATGCAGATCATTTTTTCAATACAAATGAAGCTTTATTACCTGTCAAACTGTCTTTTCCGATAAATATTTCAAATTCTCCTGCTTCGCTCGCATAGATTCCATCCTCTGTCAAAAAACGCAGTTCCTGTTCTGTTATGGTAAAGACTACCTTTTTTTCCTCTCCAGGCAAAAGCGTAACCTTCTTAAAATCTTTCAATTCTTTGACCGGACGCACTACAGAAGCCGCAATATCATGGATATAAAGCTGCAGGGTTTCTGTTCCCGTGCAGTTTCCTGTATTTTTTACAGTCACCTCCGCTTCAATCTGTCCCGATGTATCCATCCATGTCCGATCTAAATGAATATCTGATACCTCAAATGTTGTGTAACTCAGGCCATATCCAAATGGATACAATGGCTCATTTGGAATATCCAGATATTTCGAGCGGAATCTGTCTTTATCTTTGCCTTCTATATGTGGGCGTCCTGTTGAATATTCATTATAATGTACCGGTACCTGTCCTACACAATATGGAAAGCTCATAGGCAGTTTTCCACTTGGATTATACTTTCCAAATAAAGTGTCCACAATTGCCCGCGCCCCTTCCGTTCCAGGCAGCCACACCTGAAGGATAGATTTTGCCTTTTTGTTTATTTCACGTATGTCTAACGGACGTCCTGAAAATAAAACCACTACAATATTTTGATTGACTTCCGCAATTCTATCAAGCAATGCTTCCTGTACCTCAGGGATTCTGATATTTGCGTTACTGGTTGCTTCACCCGACTGTAAACGGTCTTCTCCTATTGCAAGTACTACGATATCTGCCTCTTCTGCTGCCTGTACCGCCTCTTGCAGCATATGTTCCTCCTGCTCCTTAGTATAGGATTGCTGCTGTTGTTCTCCAAATCCTTCCAGACATACATCCGCCCCTAACATTGGTGATCCCTGGCAAAATGTACTGTTTTCTGAAACGTACTGTTCCTGTACTGCCTCATGCAGCGTCATAACATCCTTGGCATCTGCGATAAATGACCAGGCTCCAAGCAGGTTTCTGCTATCTACATACGGACCAATAAAAGCGATCCTTTTTTGTTGATCTAAAGGCAGGATATGTTCCTCGTTTTTCAACAAAACAAAAGATTTCTTTGCTGCTTCCCTCGCCAGATTCCGGTGCTCCTCACATAAAATGTATTCCTTTTCTTTTTTCTGATCTGCATCTTTATATGGATTCTCAAAGAGTCCCAGATTATTTTTAAGCCGCAGAATACGAAGACATGCCTCATCTATAAGCTCTTCTCTTATTTTTCCATCCCTGACCATCTGACACAGATTTTCACTGTAAATTCCTGTCATCATGTCAATATCTACGCCTGCTTCCACTGCACGCACTGCTGCTTCTTCTCTGTCTGCACAATATCCGTGATAAATGGTCTCCTCGATGGCTGCCCAGTCTGATATAAGTACACCATCGAACTTCATCTGCTCTCTTAAAATGTCCCGCATCAACTTTTTATTTCCGGTTGCCGGGATTCCGTTAACTGTATTAAAAGATGTCATAACAAGAGCTGCACCTGCATCTATTCCCGCCTGATACGATGGCAGATAGAACTCTCTGAATGTATGTTCGGAAAGTTCTACCGTATTATAATCTCTCCCTGCTGTCGGTGCACCATATCCTGCAAAATGTTTGACACATGCTGCGATTGCATAATTATCTTTTAAGCTGTTTCCCTGAAATCCACGCACCATTGCTGCACAGAATAGACTGTTCAGGTAAGGATCTTCTCCCGTTGATTCCATGACACGTCCCCACCTTGCATCTCTTACCAGATCTGTCATAGGTGCAAATGTCACATGAAGACCGCTGACCGAAGCCTCCTTTGCTGCCACAGATGCACACTGTTCTGACAATTCCGGTTCAAAGGAAGCTCCCTGCGCAAGCGGAATTGGAAACACTGTCTTATAACCATTTATGACATCTAACATAAACAGTAATGGAATATGGTGCGGATGCTTTTCCATATAGTTTTTTTGTATACTTTTCAGGGTTTCAGCGCCCATGGATCCGATGACTGATCCTGCAAGATTTACATTGTCTTCTGTAAATCCCTTATCCTCCATAGGACCTGTGACAACGATCTCCCCATTAAAAAATCCTCCTGTCACCTGGCTCATCTGATTTACTTTTTCTTCCAGTGACATATCCCGCAAGAGTTCTATTAATTTCTGTTCTGTCATATGCGTACTCCCTCTCCAAATTTTCTTCTATATTCCAGCGGCGTCAAGCCTGTATTTTCCTTAAACATTTTTGTAAAATAGGAAAAATTACTATATCCAATATGTAATGAAACTGTATTGATTGGAAGACTGCTGCCACATAAAAGTTTTTTTGCTTCGTCTACCCTTTTCTGCAATATATAATTGCTTATAGATACTCCCTTTTCTTTTTTGAACATCCGAGACATATAGTCTGTATTCAAATAGACTAACTCTGCCAGTTCATCTCTGTGTATCTCTTCCCTGAAATGACTGTCAATATAGGTACATATCTGATCTGCAACAGAGTCTTCTTTTGTAATATATAATTTATATCCAACCGCTTTCCGTATCAGATTTTCTACATACTCCATCATTTCGTTAAATCCATTTACAGCGCCAAGCATGTAATTCTCACTCTCTTTATCTGAAAAAAGTGCATTGGCATAAATCCCCATCTCTGACAGCCATACATACACCATCTGTGTAACGTCCGTCCTTAATGACAGCAAAAACTGCCGCGTGATCATCTCATTCTTCCTGACTGTCTCCAGATAACTGCGTATGCTTGCTATGACTGCTTCCACTTCCTCCCCTGCCAAAAGGGTTTTCCATGTATCCAGCTCCGCATTTTTATAGACTGTTCCACTTGGTTGGAACTCATACAGATATATAACCTCGTTCCATACCGACAGACTGCTTTCGCGCATCTTCCGCAAATCGTCAGCCTGTGCAGTCACTTCAGAAAATCCACTCCAATTTCCCGCTCCACACCAAAAATAGGAATGTACATGATCTGTCATCCATTGCACAAAATGATTGAGCAGATCTTTTTCCCTTATTTTTTCTCCTTCTTCCGGCATTTTATCCGTTGACAGAACCACCCAGTATCGACATTCATTTTCACAAAATACAGTGTCCACTCTGGCATAAAAGGAATGAAATAACTCCGTCAACACATTTTGCATAATAAATTCGATGGTGGAAGGTTCCCACTTTTGTGTCTCTTCCGCTTTATGATCCATATAAAAGCAGATCAGTTTAAAATATATCAATCCATCCTGATACAGATCCATCCTTTTTGCGGATTCGCAGAACTGGTTTCGTGTCATGTTACCGCTCAACAAATTTCTCCAGATATCCTTTTGCAGGATTGTCCGGTCTTTTTCCCACTGTTCACTCGCTTCTGTAAGTTTTTCTATCTGTTTTTCCTGAAGCACTGCCTGTTCTGCTTTTTTTAATGCTTCTTCCAGTTTTTCAAAATCAATTGGTTTTAGCAGATATTCAACGCTTTCCAGCTGTATCGCACGTCTTGCATAGTCAAATTCCGCATAACTGGTCAGAAAAATAACCTGTATCCTGAAATTCTGCTCCCTCACCCATTGCACCAGATCAAATCCTGTTGCAGCAGGCATCACAATATCACTGATAATAATGTCCATTTTAACAGCTGTTATAATTTCCTGCGCCTGTTTCATTGTAAATGCTGTATAAATCTCAGTAATACCTGTCCGCTCCCAGCAGATATTTTTCTTTATACTTTCAATCACATAACGTTCATCATCCACCAGCAATAATTTCATTCCTGTGTATCGCTCCTTCCGATTTTATATGGAACATGAATATCCACAACGGCACCACCTAATGGACTATTGCTGAAATGGATCTCTCCCTGATCCCCATAATAATACTGAAACCGCCTCATACAGTTCCAAATACCGATATGTTTTCCATTGTCAGAAATGTTTTGTCCATTTTGTAGTTTACATAATATTTCGTCCGGAAATCCCTTTCCCGTATCCGAGATAAAAATATTAACGTATTTTTCATCGTCCCTGTCCTCAGGATATACCGTAACTGAGATCAGCATTTTTTCATCTGCCATCAATGCCTGTTTTGCAGCATTTTCAACATAAACCTGTATTAAGAATGGAAATATCTCCGCATCTGCCACTTCATCATGAACTTCAATATAATAGGTAAACTTATCCGGATACCTCAGCAGCAGGATTTTTAAATAATCTTCACAATGCTTTGATTCCGCTAAAACCGGAACTCTGTCCGTTGTATTCCGAAAAATATATGAAAGATAATCCGAAGTGATTTTTGTCATTGCCCTTGCGTGTTCATAATCGCCAAAGTCGATCATGCTGTAAATAAAGTTCAGGCAATTCAAATAAAAATGCGGCCGGATCTGCATTTTCAGATAATCCATCTCAATTTTCTGTTTCTCTAATTCCCGTTCATATAGCGTGATCTTCAATTTGCGGATCTGATGGATCATTGTACGGAATTTTCCATCAATCTGCTCTAATTCAAGCAGATTTCCTTCCGTCATATTCAGCATATATCCACCCTCATCATATTGCTGAAGGTTTTGTGTGAACACTTTAAGCGGTTTCATAATATTGGAATACACATGAAATAGCGATATCCCACTCATAATAAGAATCATAAAGATCAATACTGTCATTCCGAGCAGACTTCCCGCCATCAGGCTTAAGACACCGCCTAAAGAAATCCCGATCCTGATCTCAAAGGGTGCTCTGGATAATCCCTGACGGATCGTATAAGTATTTTTGGTATTCATACTTTGCGGCTCTGATATGATTCCGCTCTGGTCTAACATACCTATACAGACCTCATCCAGGATCGTTCACAATGCTTTGATTCCGCTAAAACCGGAACTCTGTCCGTTGTATTCCGAAAAATATATGAAAGATAATCCGAAGTGATTTTGTCATTGCCCTTGCGTGTTCATAATCGCAAAGTCGATCATGCTGTAAATAAAGTTCAGGCAATTCAAATAAAATGCGCCGGATCTGCATTTTCAGATAATCCATCTCAATTTTCTGTTTCTCTAATTCCCGTTCATATAGCGTGATCTTCAATTTGCGGATCTGATGGATCATTGTACGGAATTTTCCATCAATCTGCTCTAATTCAAGCAGATTTCCTTCGTCATATTAGCATATATCCACCCTCATCATATTGCTGAAGGTTTGTGTGAACACTTTAAGCGGTTTCATAATATTGGAATACACATGAAATAGCGATATCCCACTCATAATAAGAATCATAAAGATCAATACTGTCATTCCGAGCAGACTTCCCGCCATCAGGCTTAAGACACCGCCTAAAGAATCCCGATCCTGATCTCAAAGGGTGCTCTGGATAATCCCTGACGGATCGTATAAGTATTTTTGGTATTCATACTTTGCGGCTCTGATATGATTCCGCTCTGGTCTAACATACCTATACAGACCTCATCCTGATCGACAAGGCTTACATATCCATGCTTTCCCAACGAAAGCTTTGAGAATGGTTCTAAGATACTTTTTACATTTACAATGCATCCTAAGGCAATTCCATTTTTTTGTGCAATTTTGCAGATATATACCTCATCATCACACTCCAAAACATCCCACTTCCGCTTCACTGCATATGCCTTTTCATCTAATTTGTCTATCTGCTCACGGATAGACGCTGCAATCTCGGGTGACATTGTGTAATTTCCATCAGAAGACAGGGAAAGCTGATATAATTTATCCGTATCATGTGTGTATAAAAAAATCCTGTATTCCGTTCCATATTCCCATGCTGAAGAAAAATATTCTTCTCTGAGTTTTCCGATCGCATACTCCGAATAATCCCCATTCTTCATCAGATTTACATTTCCCCAGAACGTGGAATTTGTCTCATTGGTATCCATGATCGCAGAAAAAAGATTCCGGCTGATCCTCAAAAAACGATTGTCAAGCTCCTGCGCATACAACTGTGCCATCTGGCTCATCTGTTCGTAAATCTGCCCACTTGTTTTGTTTAAAACATAAGTGCATCCTCCCAGAATAATTACCAGAATGACTGTCATTAAAATTAATATTTGCTTACTCTGTTGTGCTAAAGATTTCTTTTTTCGTCTTTTTAAATTCATCTTTTTTCCAAACGCCATGATATTCCTTTAACCTTTTACTGCCCCTAGCGTAATACCCTCTGCGAAATATTTCTGTAAAAACGGATAAATGATAAATAATGGAAGCATTGCTATAAAAGCAATTGCCATCCTTATGGACGTTGTCGGAAGTTTTGCAACTTCTGCCCCTATATTTCCGGCAACCTTACCGCTTGCAAGATACTGGATATCAGTGATCATCTGATTCAAAAGATTCTGGATACTATATAATTTCTGTCCCTGATTTCCTGATAAATAGTATAAACCATTTGTCCAGTCGTTCCAATATGCCAGTGCCGAAAATAATCCCATGGTTACAAGGATAGGTTTACCAAGTGGAAACGTAATTTGAAAAAAGATTTTTGTATGTCCTGCGCCATCAATTTTTGCCGCTTCATACAATGCTTCCGGAATACTTGTCATAAAATAGCTCCGTATCATCAGCACATTGTTCGCACTCAGCAACAAATTAGGAATTATCAGTGCCCATATTGTATTTTTTATATGAAAATAATTTACATACATCAGATATGTAGGTACTAAACCGCCATTAAATAACATTGTAAAAAATACAAAAAAAGTAATCTGCCTTCTATAAGGCAATGTCTTCACAGACAGCGGATATGCCAGTAATGCTGAAAACATCAGATTAAAAAAGGTACCTACTACCGTAATAAGAATTGTAACGCCATACGCACGGAGTATTTTCTCTCCCTGTCTGATAATATACTGATATGCATAAAAGCTTATTTTTTCCGGGAAAAAGGAATATCCATTCCGGATCAACACTGTTTCATCCGTGATGGATGAAATAAATACCAGCAAAAATGGTAAAATAATAGTCAATGTCATCACGATCAGTATCAGATTGATCCAAAACTGGTATCTCTTTGTTTTTTTTGAATTTGTCATAATGGACTCTCCTCCTAAAACAATGCTCTGTCTTTATCTACACGTCTAACGATCCAGTTACTTAACATGACAATGACAAAACCTACTAATGACTGGTATACACCCGCTGCGGATGACATACTGATATTTCCCTGTTCGATCAATGCACGATATACATACGTATCAATTACGTTTGTTGTTGGGAACAACACACCGGAGTTCATCGGAACCTGATAAAATAATCCAAAATCAGAATAGAAGATTCTTCCAATGCTCAATAATAACAGCGTAATGATTGTCGGTACCAGGCATGGCAATGTGATTTTTGTGATTTCCTGCCACTTTGTGGCTCCATCCAGTCTTGCTGCCTCATAATAAGTCGGATCAATACCGATCAGCGATGCAATATAAATCAGACATCCGTATCCCACTCCTTTCCAGCAGTTTGCAATGATAAGAATCGCCGGCCAGTATTTTGGTTTCTGATACCACTGGATCGGATCTATATGCAGTAATGGCAGGATCGTATTGTTTACAAGACCATTTTCGGCACTTAAAAGTGCATACACAATATAGCTTAAAATGACCATCGACATCAAAAATGGCAATAATATAGCACTCTGGTATATTTTTTTCATTTTTGTGTTCTTAACTTCACAGATTAAAATTGCGATTGCAATTCCAACGACCATATTGACAAGAATAAACGCTATATTATATAGCAATGTATTTCTTGTAATAATCCAGGCATCTTTTGACGAGAACAAAAATTTAAAATTATCCAGTCCTGCCCACGGGCTTGCCAAAATTCCTTTTGAAAAATTCAACTTTTTAAAAGCAAGTATAATACCTGTCATCGGAAGATAATTATTGATCAGCAGATATAATAATCCCGGAAGCATCATCAGATAGAGCGGCAGATATTCCTTAACTTTGTTCTTTTTCTTCTTCATAAGTTTCTCCTTTTATGAAAAAGTCCCACGTTGTATCTGTGGGACTTTCCTTCTGAACCTGATTATTTTGCTGCAAGAAAAGCATCTAACTGTTCCTGTTTTGCCTGGATCACTTCATTGATTCCCGCATCATCTAATGCTTCTAACAATTCCGGAATAAGTTCATCTGGATCTCCGGAACCGCTGTAAAGTGCTCCGCTGTATTGTTTTACAATATTGGAAAGAGCTGCGATCTCACTTGAACAATTACTGCTGTCAAATAAAAATCCTACTGCTTTGGAGCTCTTTGCAGAACCGTTAAATTCTTCCATTTTTTCCCATAATTGCGGATCTGAACCAGTCCATTTATAAGCAATAAACTGATTTGGCAATTCCCATCCAAGGTTTAAGTTATAGCCTGCATTATCAGAAGTGATTCCTTCCGGGAAATTGATAATGCCATTATCAGCATCTTCTATCACATAGTCTTTATCCTGTTCACCCCAGTTTAAAAGATTCATGATCTCTGAACTTCCGTAGATATAATCCAGTACTTCCATTGTTTTCTCCGGATTTTCTGAATTCTGGGCAATTGAGAATGTAACACCATTATAGGATGAGCTATTTATGATCGGTTCGTTATAAAATGGCACGATCTCAAAATCATAGCCGGTGGAGCTTTCAAATTCTACCGGTGTTCCAGGATGATAAGAAAAAAACAGTGAAAATAAATTTCCAGCCTTGCATACTGTTCTCCAGTTCTCTGTGTTAGTTCCTGCATCCTGGCTGATATATCCCTTCTGATACCAGTTATGCAGCATGGTAGTTGTATCTTTAAACCAGTCCGTCGCAAAGAAGTTTTCTAATTTTGTGCTGTTCGTCTGATCCATGAGTACACCAAGATAATTGTTATCTGACAGAGTATCTCCACGGAATAATCTTGTAGCCGGTGCATCATTCTCACTGCTCGAATATAACATTGTCATATCCGGCTCTCCCGCTTTTACTGTCTCAAAAACACTTTCCAGATCTTTTGGTTCTTTAATCTGTGTTGTATCAATATTGTACTTTTCCACCAGATCTTTTCTCATAAATATGGCAGGAATACTTCCTCGTTCAATCTGATTTGGCACGCCATATACAAAGCCTTCGACCTGATTGATCTTAGCTATATCCTCTCCATAAATCTGTTTGATATTTGTTCCATATTTATCAATCAGTTCAGACATGTCTACAATCTGTCCTGCATTCATATACTGCACTGCATTGGTTGCCTGGGTATAAAAGACATCAATTTTTTCATCCCCTGATAACATAAGCTGTAACTGCTGGCTTGCACTTGCCCACGGCAGCACAACAATATCAAGATTCGCATTAAGTTCCGGTTCAAGAATCTCATTGATTTTTTGTTCGATTCTTTCTTCATCCGGCTGTGTGCTTCCATTCAGAACCATGGTAACTGTATATGGTTCATCCCCATTACCGTTATTTTTAGCTGAATCCTTTGATCCTCCTGCTTCTGAATTTCCGCATGCTGTCATGGACACAACCATAGACAAAGTAAGCATAGCTGCTAGAATTCTTTTTTTCATACATTTTCTCCTCTCTGTGACAGGTTAATATAAATCCACCTCTCTTCTGGTGTATCTTTATATTAATCATTTTCTTTCATCATCTCTATAACTGAACTGACTCGTCAATATCACTCTTTTGACACTTTTTAACAAAATAACTCTAAAATGGAAGATACTTAAGATATCCTCCTATCCAATGCTATTTTTTCGGCTACCATCTCTACATGTACGTGGCATCCGATTCTCACAGCGACCTTCCCATATTTCCGCTTTTGGAACGGGCTTCCCGGCATGACATGCTTTCGTTTCTACATTCCTTTTTCACGATGAAAGCATATCTTCCTGAATTCCGGATTGAAAAACTCCTTCTGGATTCCGCCCATGATGCTTATGCTGTCTATGAATACTGTTGTCGGGAAAAGATCACGCCTTTTATCGACTTGAACCCCGGTCATACCGGACACTTCACTTATAAGAATGATTTCACAATCGACGATGATGGCGTTCCTGTCTGTAAGTTGGGCTTACGCATGCATAAAGATGGTTATGAAGCTGCTAAACACCGGGCGAAATACCGGTGTCCAAAGGCTAACCGGAAACGTGGCTGTTTCTGTGAACATCCCTGTTCGCCAGCAAAATACGGCAGAACCGTGCACATCTTTACCGAGGATAATCCAAGTCTGTTTAACATACCGCCAAGAGACTCAAAAGCATGGGAAAAGGAATACAATCGAAGAACTTCCGTGGAACGCTCTAATAAGCGTGAGAAAGAAGACTATAAATTAGAAGACGGCAGGCACCGATCGACTAAGATGTGGTACTGCCGCCTCTATGGCATCATGATGCTACAACATCTTGATGCCTGGGAAATGCCATCTGTTGAGGCATTTCAAAAATCATTATTAGGATTTACCGCCTAATTAATGATATCTTAAGCGATTCCATAAGATTTTTCAAGGCATAGTACCCGCTATGTTCAATTTCCCGTCGATATAATCCTGATACATCTCCACGAGTCCGGACATGCAGCCATCACAGGCTGCATCAATATTTCCTAATGATTCCGCCACGATCTTCTCGCGTTCTTCTTTTGTTGTCTCTGAAATTAAATAACCCATTGCATTTCTCTCCTTTTCGTCAAATACGGCATTTTCTATTGCACATTTGATTTTATTTCGTATTTTCCTCGTTATTCCTGATTGCCGTCCAGAGGTTGCTCTTTACTTTTTCAAGACCTGCAGACAGTATCTCAAGTTCATCTTCACTCATTCCGCTTTTCATTATACCATCTGTCATCTCAAATATCTCAATAACTTTATCCGCCATCTCACATCCTTCTTCCGTGAGTGCAATCGTCCAGGAACGGCGGCAGGCGGGATTGCTCTCCCGCTTTACAAGTCCCATCTTTTCTAACCGGTCGATCGTCCGCGACATCGTCGTAACTTCGATCAGGCAGGCATCAGACAATTCTTTCTGGTTCATTGCACCGTGCTCCCTCAGTTCCTTTAAAATGTGCGGCTGTCCCTGTCCCACCGTAAGTCCAAGCTCTATAAAATACGGCCGGATAAACCGTCTTCTTAACATTTCAACATCAAAAATCTCATTTTTCACCCTAACATCACTCCAATTCAAACTGTCCTGTATACAACTGATAATATCTGCCTTTCTGCTCTAAAAGCTCGTCATGACTGCCGCGCTCAATGATCTCACCTTTTTCAAGTACCATGATCGCATTGGAATTTCTTACGGTTGAGAGCCTGTGTGCAATGACAAATACGGTTCTTCCCTCCATAATGGCATCCATGCCTTTTTCGATCAAACACTCCGTCCTTGTGTCGATCGAACTTGTCGCCTCGTCTAAGATCAGTACCGGAGGTTTTGCGATCGCCGCTCTTGCGATCGCGATGAGCTGCTGCTGTCCCTGCGATAAATTGCTCCCATCTCCGTAAAGCATCGTGTCATACCCCTGCGGCAGACGGCTGATAAAGGAATCCGCATTGGCGATCTTCGCCGCCTCCCGGATCTCCTCATCCGTCGCATCCAGTTTCCCGTAACGGATATTGTCTGCGATCGTCCCGGTAAACAAATGTGTATCCTGTATGACCATGGCAAGGGAACGCCGCAGGTCATCTTTTCGAATATCTTTGACGTCGATCCCATCATATGTGATCTGTCCCGCCTGAATATCATAAAACCGGTTGATGAGGTTTACGATCGTTGTCTTTCCGGCACCCGTTGATCCGACAAAAGCGATCTTCTGTCCCGGTTTTGCAAACAATGATATTCCGTTCAGCACCGTTTTCTCCGACACATAGCTGAATACGACATCATGGAAACGCACATCTCCCTTTAACAGTACCAGTTCTCCTGATGACAGTTTCCACGCATACAATCCTGTAATTTCCGCGCATTCTGTCAGTGTGCCATCCGCATTTTTACAGACATTGCAGAGTGTCACTTTTCCCTCGTCAATCTCCTCCGTCTCGTCCATCATGTCAAAAATACGCTCTGCACCTGAGAGCGCCGACAACAGGAAATTGACCTGCTGTGTAAACTGATTTAACGGCATCGCACTCTGTCTCACATATACAAGATAAGCCGACAGGCTTCCCAAATCCATGAGCCCGCGGATCACAAACATGCCGCCGACACATGCTGAGAGCGCATAGTTAAAATAGGAAAGCGCCACGATCACCGGCACGAGCATACCTGAATGTGCCAGTGCATTTGTAGACTCCCTGCGAAACCGCTCATTCATTTCACAGAACTCTTTAAAGTTTTCCTTTTCATGGTTGAAAACTTTCTCCACCTTCTGTCCTGCCATCATCTCCTGCACAAAACCGTTGATGTTTCCGAGTTCCTGCTGCTGTCTGTGATAATATTTTTTGCTGCATTTTCCATTGTACTGCATGAACAAAAAGGTAATGACTAAAAATACCACCACGAGCATGGTCAGTTTTACGCTGAGCACCATCATCATTGTGATCGTTCCAAACAATGTCAGAAAACTCTGGATGATCATAGCAAAACTGTTGTTCATCGCCTCCTGCACCGTGTCGACATCGTTGGTAAAATGGCTCATGATCTCGCCGCGCGTGTTGTCGTCAAAATATTTCAGTGGGAGTTTCTGTGTGTGCCGGAACAGATCCATGCGGATTTCGCTCACGACTTTCTGCGAGGTGTGCACCATCAGCCGGTTATAGCCGAGCGTTGCGAGCGCACCGCACAGGTACATCACACCCATGCCGATGACTGCCAAAAGAAGTCCCTTCATATTTCCCGGCACAATGAAATTGTTGACGAGCGGTTTGATCAGATATGTGCCGCAGATTCCTGCCCCCGCACTGATAAATACAAGAATTGCCACAAGGAAAAATGCCCACTTGTAATGACCGAGATAAGTCAGGAAGTGCTTCATGGTCTTTTTCGTATCTTTTGGTCTTTTATATCCCACATACTTTGCCATTAAAGATCAGCTCCTTCCTTCTGTGATGCATAGATTTCCTGATAGATCTGATTGTCACGGAGCAGACTCTCATGTGTGCCGATTGCCTCCACATGCCCCCTGTCCATGATAATGATCTGGTCAGCATGGCGGACAGACGATATCCTCTGCGCAATGATGATCTTTGTCATATCCGGCAGTTTTTCTGCAAGCCCGCTTCGTATCTTCGCCTCCGTCGCGGTGTCCACCGCGCTTGTGGAGTCATCTAAGATCAGTACTTTCGGCTTTTTCAAAATGGCTCTGGCAATGCAGATCCTCTGTTTCTGCCCGCCGGACACATTGACTCCCTCCTGTCCCATCTCGGTATCATAACCATCCGCAAGCCGTTCCACAAACTCATCCACACAGGCAATCTGACATGCTTCTTTAATCTCATCCAATGTTGCATTTTCATTTCCCCAGCGGAGGTTATCGATCAGTGAACCGGAAAACAGCGTATTTTTCTGCAGTACCATCGCAACTGCGTCCCGAAGATGTCTGACCGGATACTCTTTTACATTGATTCCGTCGATCTTTACCTCGCCCTTTGTCACATCGTAAAGCCTTGGGATAAGCTGCACCAGTGTAGTCTTTGACGAACCGGTCTGACCGATGATGCCGACCGTCTGCCCCGGTTTGATATGGAAAGAAACATCGGAGAGCACATATTCCTTTGCAGTGTCCTTGTATTTGAACCACACATGGTCAAATTCGATCTCACCTTTTGCCACGGCAATGTCTTTTGCATTTTCGTCTGTGATATCGATTTTTTCATCAATGACTTCCATGATCCGCTCTGCGGATGCCAGCGACCTTGTCATGAGCAGGAACACATTTGACATCATCATCAGGGAATTAAGAATTAACAGCACATAACTCAAAAAACTTGTAAGCTGTCCGATCATCATCTTCCCCTCATTGATCAGCTTTCCACCGATCAAAAGGATTCCAAGGATCGTCCCGTACATGACAAACTGCATGGCTGGCATGTTCAGCACTGCCGTTCCAAACGCCTTTTCGGACTCTGATTTTAAATTTTCATTGACGACACCGAATTTTTCCACTTCGTAATCGCCTCTGACATAGGATTTCACAACACGGATTGCCGTAAGATTTTCCTGAATGCACCGGTTTACCTGGTCAATTGCACTCTGCATGCGCCCGTAAAGCGGTCCGACATTGATAATGATAAGAATTAAAAGCACTGCTAACGTCGGCAGTGCCACAAGAAAGACCAGCGCCAGTGTCGAATTGATCCGAAATGCAAACGATGTCGCAAAAATAAGCATGACCGGACTCCGCCCAAACGGACGCATACCGGTGGACACTGCATTCTGGATGTTCGTCACATCGCTCGTCAGACGCGTGACAAGCGACGACACGCTGAAATGGTCTATATTGGAAAATGAATAAGACTGGAGTTTTTCGTACTCCGCCTTTCTTATATTTGCACCGAGTCCCTGTCCTGCAAGCGCGGAAAATTTTGCACTTCCGACACCAAGGATCAATGCCAGCACTGCACAGAGTGCCATCTGCAGACCTTTTTTTATAATGTAAGTCTCATCCGCATTTGTGACTCCATAGTCAATCAGGTCCGCCATAAGAAGCGGCACCGTGATCTCTAAGATCACCTCCACGCCGATGCATAACAGACCTAACCATGCATATTTCTTATATTCTTTCATATAAGAAAAAACTCGTTTTAACATTACTTGCACCTCCAATAGTTGCATATGCAAGTATTGTATTGCGGGGTGGAGTGGATGTCAAGAGGGAAACCAGACTGCTTCTCTTTCAAACTTTCACCAAAATATCTCCGGCATCAACTTATATTCATAAATCTCTTCCTCTATCGACTCGTCATTTTCTTCCAGGATATTTTTTAATTCCTCTTCAGGTATATTTCTTTTTGATCAATCATGATTTGTTTTCGGCAATCTCTGTTCATATGCCCGCCAATATGTTTGCAAGACAATTTTATATCATTATTGTCTTGTGTGTAAGACGATAATGTATTTTATTTGATCTATCTATGTTATTTGTATGGAAAGGAATATCACATTCAATAACTCCAAAAGAGGGAGAGCATCATCACGGTACTTTAAAATTTATCATTTACAGTTTTTGATTTCACTTAATGTAATATAAGTTCCTACTAATATTACCAATACTGATATAACTGCAATAATACTGGAAATGAAATCTCTGATACCATCTCCAGCCACAATGAAATGAAAAGCAGCCAATATTATACCAATAACTATCAATGCAATTCCATATAATACTTTTTTCCACTGTATATTTAATTTCATCTGGACTCTCCTTTTCTATCTACTTCGCTGACAAATTTGCTATAACCATATCAGTTTTCTCTTTTCCAAGCAATCGTTCCAGCATTATAAATGCAACATCATTGGCAGTTTGCGGGGAATACGAAGTAATAATATTTTTGTCCGCTGCAATAGGCTCATTCATATTCACTTTTCGCCCACCCGCAAACATCGTAAAAAGCAGAAAACTCCATCATTTCAAAACCTTTACAGCAAAACAATAATACTTTCATATACATTCTACCCCTCTAATAAATTTTTCTATAAGACTGTTTATTTCATCCGGCTGATCCGTATTGGAATTATGGCCAGCATTCTTTATCCATTTAAGCGGTAAACCTTCTCTCTGATGCCATTTTTTATTGTAGCTTTTGGCTGAACCCGCTTTATCCTTTTCTCCACAGATAAGTAATGCCGGACAACTGATACGATATGGGAGATCCGCTTTGATCGCCTCAGCAAGCATTCTGTAACCAAAACCGGCAAGCCTTGCATATTCTTTAGGGTCTGAATCATAGGACATCATCATCTTTTGCATAAGCTTCTGTCCATATTCCGTCTCTGCGCACCCTCTTGAACCAGCCCTAAGAAGCGCTTTCCATGGATATATTCTATATAATGGCTCTGCTCTTTCAAGAAGCCATATTTCTATTGCACTAATATAAGACTTTTGAAGCGGTGCAGAATCGATGGAGATAAAGCCTTTTATCTTATCCGGATATAATTCCATATACATTTGAGCCAGGTATCCCCCCATAGACTGACCGATAATGATGGGATTATAAATTTCTTCTTTTGCTAAGATTTCATCAAGCCATTCTGCCATGTCAGACAGACTGTAATTATTCGTAAATGGTCTGGATAATGCATGTGATGGTGCATCCCATACAAACACATTCTGTTTTTTCTCAAGATATTCTGTCTGCTTCTCAAAAAGCCTGTGATCTGCTGTAAGTCCCGGCAAAAAGACTAACGTAATTTTCTGTTTATCTATTAGATTTACAAAATAATGGATGCAGCCACAGCGTGTTTTATAACTGTTTTCTGTCATTTTCCTTCCCCTTTCCATAAACTATTTCCCAATGATTTATCATTTCCAGATATTCCTGTTCAAAAACAGTTACATCATAATTCCCTGTTCTGTACCAGTACTTTAGCATCCCATCTGAAGCATACAGAATTTCTTTATATATACGAGCAAACTCTATATCCTTGCGGATGAAATCGAGATCCAAAATCGACAGAAGTAATTCCAATGTCGTATGAGTAGCATCCTGTACATCCTGTTGAATTGTTGATTGAATATCCGGCTCTGTTTCAAAGTATGAATTAATGGAAAACAGGGATAAAAATGTGTATTTTCTCATCACTGCACACTTAGCCATCAAACCTCGACGCAGCATTTCAAAAAAATCATCTGTTTCATATACCTTATATTTACACATGTATTTTTTTGTCAAATCTGCTGCATGCTTCCATAGAAAAAGATATAGCTCCAGTTTGTTATGAAAATAATGAAATAATAGTGACTTGGATATTCCAGCTTCTGCCGCAATTTCTGAGGTTGGTGCCTTCTTATATTGATTCGTTGCAAATACTTTATATGCAGCATTCAATATTTGAGATTGTTTTTCTTCCGACAATGCATAAAATTTTTCATTCATAAGCTGCCTCCGTTGACCGATTCGGTTAATGCGAGTATATACCCATTGACCGATTAACGGAAGACCTCATTTGACCATCACTTCAATGACTAGGCTCCTTTACCTGTTTTCTTTTTCCGGCAGACAAGTCATAAGAAGAAAAATTGCTCCCAATACCACGATACTGCCCGCCATAATTAATATCATCTGTGTTGTATTAACTACATTTCCATGAAACTGCGGATTACAGTCTAACGTTTCCCTTATTGCCGTTATCAGCTCCTCTGGAAGCTTCTCACTCTCCATCTCCTCAAATATGCCACGAAGCATATGATTCTTAATAAGTGAAGTTCCATAAGTCCCCGGAAGATATGACAATGCTTTCTGCAATCCAGAGCCAAAATTAGAGATTGGCATATATGCTCCACAGATAAAGCCATAGCCTGCGCTGACAATCGTTCCTACTGCTGACATCTGCCCCTGCGTAGTAAGCGGATAGCTTATAATACTTGAAAGTGTACTTCCAAATAGCACCAGAAGAATCTCATCAATAATAATCCAAAGCACATCCACAAAGCTTAAATACCAGCCCATTTTTCCTATGTAAAGAAGTCCGATCACAAGTGCCAGCCCATTTACAAGCAATGAATTCAGCACTGTTGCAAGGAAATATCCAAGATATATCTTTGAGCGACTTATCGGTGAAACATTTAAGTCCTTCCTTATACCATTCACCTTGTCCTGAACCATTGTAAGATTCACGCAGAATGTAACTGTTACACAGCTTACTGCTAAGAGAGCGGCAACTAGCTGGGATGCAACTGTCCCATCAATCAACTTTTCCGCAATCGTAAATCCTTCCGGAAATGCTGATGTAAAAGAGTCCTTATAAACCTTTGCTAAAAATGTTGCATACAATACAATCAAAATAAATGGTGTGATAAGTGCCGAAAAAACATTCCTTTATCTCTAAAAAATAATTTCCTGTTCCTATTCATAAGAGAAATAACTGCCTTCATTCGTTTTCACCTCCCAGTACCTTGCCTGTTACCGCAAGAAATACATCATCCATTCCGCCCTTTACTACCTCGTAATCTCTAAATATATCCTGATGTTTAACTATAAGCTTTGTTGCTTCAATGTCTATATGAGCATTACTAAGATGCATAATATATGAACCAAGATGCATTAAAACACAAAAAGGACGCAGGATTACTCCCAATGTCATTTAGATAAGGATTGCTTTATAGTCAGAAATTCTTATACAGCGGATAAACATTTTGTTTATCTGCTGTATTTCTATCTTATAACACTTTTAACATAATAAATTTGCACAACAAACAGACAGATGCTTTCATCTGCCTTAAAAATGGTATATACTAATATTTGTTTAAGCTGCTCTATATAGAAAGCTTATCGCCGACTGGGTCTTGACTTTGCGAGGGTCTATTCTCCCAGGACGTATAGGAAGAAGCTCATGTCCGATTAGATATTCTACATCGGGTGGAGCTTTTTCTTTTTTAATCGATAGAAAGTAACAGCAAATCCGAATTGCTCGGGTATAGTTGAGCTGATATGTATGTTTACAGCCTTTTTTCTCATTTATAACAACATTAGTTGCTATAATTTCACAGAAATTATACAGAGTCATTCTTGACCATATTTCCTGCATAATATATTCTGGTTTCTTTGAATGAAAACGTGTTAGTCCTAAGGCATATTTCAATTCTCGAAAAGAGGTTTCTATTCCCCAACGTTTTGCATATAACCGTTTGATTTCATCAGAATTAAATTTATCTTGTGGCAGATTTGTAATAATGCATTCATAAGAACCTTGAGGTATTGGAAAACGTATCACTCTCATTTTCATTTCGTAAAAATTATTAAAATGCAGATCAAGATAATCAAAAGGCGTTTTCTTATCAATAACTCTGTATTTTTTGGGATTTGCTTTTACTTCATTTGTCTGCTTTTTAGTAAGCGTAACATTAACCCATTCATCAAATTCCCCACTCTCTGGAAGCATTGTAAGTTTTGAAGTTATACCATTACTTGTTATATCTTTGACACGAATTAAATAATACATTCCTTTGTGTTCCACATGGGCAAATATATTATAATTCTCATAACCCCTGTCTGCGATAAAAATAGCTGATGTATCATTGTATCGGTCAATCATTTCACACATTGCACGTCTTTCATTCGCCAAGCGTGAAGGCTGGATAATTGCATCTGTGTATTGGCGGCTGCATAAATCATAAAAAGCATTTAAATGCAATAGGTTGTACCCTTTTCTGTCAGGAAGAGTTTGAAAATAGGTTGTTTCATCTTGGGGATTGTGTGCAATGCACAAATCCGAGCCATCACATGCAATCAGTCTAAGACCATTATATGTAACATTATCCGTAAAAGACTTTGTAAATTCTTGGAATAAAAATTCAAATGCTTCAGGCAATATCTGTGCTCTACGCTGATTGAATGAAGAATTTGATGGTGTAGTATTATCAAATTCAAAATATTCCAACAGTTCATCTCTTAATGCTTTGCCTTCCATTGTAAGCATGAACTTCATAACCTCTTCAAATGACCATTTCTTTTTACGGGAAAAGTCCGTTTTTGGATGCTTTGTAAATAGCCAATAGTAAGAATCCATTTTTGTAATAATTGATAGTAATTTTTGTTTTACCTCTGTAGAATAATTCATCGTGTAATTCTCCTTGCAATCAAGATATTTTCTTAATTACAAGGGTCGCTCTAACTATCTTAAAAAAGATAGTTAGAGCGACCGCACATTTTGATTATCATGTCAAGTGCTTAACATAATTTTACAAAAAAAGAACAGGGTACATATTTCTATATACACTGTTCTTTGTATAATCCTTATCTAAATGACATTGGGATTACTCCCACGCCCCAATTACTATCTGGCTTTATCTGTCCTTACCATTGGCACTTCTTTCGCTGCTTCAACCTTCATATCTGCACCGCCTCTTTACATTCACGTATAAAGCCTCTTTCACATGCTTTGTTCGTCCTTTTCAAATATCAGAATCTTCTGCGTAACCTTTTTTGCAATCGGTAATAACGCCAAAAGTCTGTATGCAGATGAAAATAACTCCATGCCACGAAGAATATTATCATCTTTTATTTTATGATACCCTGTTGTCATATTCCCAAGGTCTTCAAAATGATCTGCACCGAAGACAAATTTTGAGCCTGTTTGCTGTATGGATTTTTCTATTCCTTCTTTCTTTACCCATGCCTTTGCCAGACATTCCATAAGAATACAGGCATTATCAAAGTTGTCCTTTATTATTTTTAATATCTTACCGTTTTCTTCTGCTGTCAGATACATTGATAATCCTTCAATGATAAAAAGCATTTTCCCCCGCACTTTTACTTCTTTTGACCATGCAGGGTCAAGTGCAGAAATTCCTATCGTAGAAACACGTCCTGATTCCTCGAAAATCTGATTGCGGATTGCTATCGTTTCTGGCAGGTCCAGATTGTACCAGGTGATTTTACCATTATCCATGCGATAAAATCTCGTATCCAGACCACAGGCAATATTAACCACCGTACAATCAGGATTTTTCTCTATAAAATTCTTTACTAATTCATCAAAAACTATCGTTCTAGCAATTACCCCTTTCCCCATCGTAGAATCCCTAGCCGCTGTAGAAAAATCATAATCAATTTTGTCGACTAATTCTACCGCCTTTGCATCATAGAATTTATTATGCTTACTTTTGGAATATTGGGCTCTGGCATAAAAGCTCTGGAGCATTGTCTCAGCACTGCCACTGATAGTAGGTTTTATTCTTTCACTCATACATTTACCTTTTTTGCAATATAATTAGTTTCGGCTAACTTGATTGTAACACATTTTATGAAAATAAACAATTCAGCCAAATACCCACAGTCATAAGTTGTGTATTTTCTAAGTTGCATTTTATCCTCACAAATTCCGATTGAGGAAACGATAAAGACGGAATGTAAACGTATGGAGCGTTTACGAACTTTAAACAATAATATTTAAATATATTATAATAAAAATCCATGTTCCTTAAATTGGAACATGGATTTTGTGGTAATGGGGTAATTAATAATTTATATTTCACATGCCACATCATATGCTGATTTAATAGCATGATCAATATTACTTGGACGTTCTCCAGCACAATCACCAATATAGTGAAGTGGGAGAGGACAATCAGAAAGCTCTGGAAGGTTCTTTCTTGCACCAACAGCCATTACAACAAAGTCTGAAGCAATTTCTTCTGTTGATGTATTGTCGTCTATTGTTTTTTCAACAACTACAGAATCATCTTTGATTTCTGATAATTTTGCAGATGTTACTATTTGAACATTATAATGCTCTAATTCACTCATTAGAGTAGGTAGAACAGTGTTGCTTTCTTCTTTTGCAATCTGGTCCATCATTTCAATAATTGTAACCTTACATCCACGTGAAGCCAGATATTCAGCTGTCTCAACACCTACAAGACCACCACCGATTACAGAAACATTACCGAATACGATTTCTTTCTTGGCAAGCACATCCCATGCACTTGTAACAGTTGGAAGATCTTTGCCAGGAACAGGGATTATTGCGTTGTTCGCACCTGTTGCCACAATTACTTCATCGAATGAATTATAATCCTGTGATGTGAATTCTTCACCTAGCCTGAATGTAACATCTAATTCAGGAAGTACATTTGCATAATAATTAATACTTCTCATCATTTCTTCTTTTCTTGGAGGTACACTAGCAATAAGTAACTGACCACCAATCTGAAGTGATTTCTCAAAAATGGTTACACTATGACCTCTTAATGCAGCAACACGTGCAGCTTCAAGTCCAGCAATACCAGCACCAATAATAGCTATTTTCTTTGATGATGCTGCAGGAGTTATATGTCGTGTTGCTTCGTAACCGTTTTCAGCATTAAGTACACAACTTAAGAAAGCACGATTCTGAATATTATCTGTACATCCCTTATTGCACATCATACATGTTCTGACATTACAGCAATGTCCATCTGCGCATTTGTTTGCAAAGTCAGGGTCTGTGAGAAGAGAACGACCTAATCCAATGATATCAGCAGAACCATTTGCAATAACTGCTTCGGCAGCTTCTGGTGTAACGATACGGCCTACTACAGATACAGGAATAGATACAAGCTCTTTTATTTTTTTAGAATAAGAAACCATAAATCCGTATGGCTGTGTTCCCATGGCAGGGATTGTATCACCCATATTTCCTGTATGGTTAGCCTGTGCAACATGTAATGTGTCAACACCGCAAGCTTCTAATTCTTTTGCAAAAATGCAAGCCTCATCAAATGGAAGACCACCTTTTCCTCTAAAACTATTTTCTCCAAGAGGAGTAACTATAGGAAGCTTGTAGTCGATAACCATGTCAGGTACGATTGTTTTTAATCTTTTTACAAGTGTTAATGCAAAACGTGTACGATTAGCCAGGTCACCGCCATATTCATCAGTTCTATGATTTAAAATAGGAGAGCAGAGAGAACCAACAAGACGGTCTCCATGTACTTCAATACAATCAACACCAGCTTCGTGTGCTAAGATAGCACAGTTTTCCATATGCTTTATTATTTCATCAAGTTCTTCTGCAGTTACTTCATTTACAAAGTGCTGCATATCATGGTGAAGTTTAGCTCTTGCTTCCTGCATTTTGCCCTGATGGAACATATCGTTTAAAGCTTTGACATTGTAGTCAGGATGGAATAACTGAATTCCAAGCTTTGCACCATTTTCATGACATGCGTCAGCAAGTTTTTTGAAGCTTTGAACCTGCTCAGGTGAATAAAGCTTTGGTGTAGGAGAGAATGTTGGAAGTGGTGCAACATCTCCAATTACTATATATCCGACACCGCCTTTTGCGAGACGCTCGTAAAAACGAAAACTTTGTTCTCCAATTGAACCATCTTTTTCCTCATATCCTGTTGTAAGTGGTGGGAACATAATACGGTTTTTAAACTCAATATTTCCAACTTTTATAGGCTCTAATAATTTCATTGTTCATACTTCCTTTCAAAGTGAGTATACTATTTAAGTGGTGTTAAAAACTCTAACATTAATTTGTCTAATTCTGCTCTTGCAAAAGCACTGGCAAAATTGTGGTTAGCGCCTTCAATCGTTTTATAATTGCATTTTCCATTGTAAAGTGACTCATATCTATGGCATGTTGCATCATCTACCAAATCATCTGCAGTTCCTCTTATAAGGAGGACTGGTCCGTTGTATCCTTCTGCTGACGAGAATGGCTCATAATTAAATAAATCATGATTAAAGGATGTTGGGAAAGTGAGTCCTTCAATATCGGCCTTGGTGATTCCCTGAGCTTCCATGGCTTCAGCACGATCCTTACATCCAAACCACATTCCAGCACCTGGACACATAAGCATGAGAGCATAAGGATTAACAATAGGAGCGGCAGTAGCAGCTGCGTATCCTCCCATACTCTGACCAGATAAGATAATCTTATCTGGATTGGCAAAATCTTGTGTTTTAGTCCAGTTTATAATATCCTCGATATCGTGTAGGATACCTGTAAAGGTCATGTCCTCGAATTCACCATCACTTTCACCATTTCCGTATAAATCAAAACGGACACTGGCAAATCCATGTTCAGCTAAGAATCTGGCTGTGTGAGTATAAATACTTTTGTAACCGCTTTTATTCCCTGTAAAGCCATGTACATTTACAATAGCAGGAAATCTTGTGCCATCTTCTGGAATGTTAACTATTCCGCGTAAGATGTGTCCATCACGGTTTGTGATTTCTACTTGTTTTGTCAATTTAAAATACCTCCGTTTCTAATTTTATTCTGCAGTAGCAGCATTTCGCTTGTCAGCTAAATCCTGTAACATTTCAGCTGTTTTCTCTTTTGTAAGAGGGTAGATAAATTTTAATACCAGAACAGCTAATAAATATCCTACAACATATAAACCTGTATATGTTTTCCAAAGACGTCCTGAGAATGCTTCATTCTGGACAGCTTCATTAACCTGGAATCCAGCAATTGCAAGTGCAAAACTACTCATACTTCCTGATACAGCATTAGCAAGTTTACGGAAGAATGTATATGCTGAATATACAATTCCTTCATTACGTTTTCCTGTCTGAAGTTCCTGATAATCAATTGCATCATTTACAAGTGCCCAAACTAATACTTGGAAACCACTTACTCCAAGATAGCAGATTCCGTTGATGATAATAAAGAGCATAGGATTTTCAAGTGGGAAGAAGAATAAAATAGCATAAACAACAACTGAGAAAGTTGCACTGTACATAATCCATTCTTTCTTTCCAAATTTCTTAGCAACAAATTTTGTGCCTACAAATGCAATAAGTGACCAGATTACACTTAACATACCTGAAACTGCCATGATGGCAACATTTCCAAAATAATCGCGGAATAAATAAGTATTTAATCCGTTAACCATACCTGCTCCAACAATACCGATAAAGCTTGATAACATAACTCCGAGTAATGCTTTGTTTTTAGTAATATCTTTAATTACCTGGAAGTAGTTAAGCTTTTCTTTTTTCTCAACAACTGGCTCTGTAATAATACGCTCTTTACACCAATGAGATGTAAACATAAGACAGATTAATCCAATAACTGCACAGATTGCTGACATAATAAGGAAATGGCTAGGTACTGGCTGGTTATCTTTATATAAGAATAATGGTCCAGCAATAACGATAACTGTCATAAAAATTGTACCGCCAAGACTTCTGAAACGAGAAAGGTCAGTACGTTGGTTAACATCATCAGTCATTACACTTGAAAGACTACCAAATGGAACGCTGACACATGTGTACATAATTTCGTAAACAATATATGTAATGAACATATAAGCAATACGTGCACCATAAGCGAAATTGCTTACGTTAACAAATCCTAATATACAGAGTACTGCAGTTGGAAAAGCAAAGAATTTAATCCAAGGAATAAATTTTCCTTTTCCTTTGTTTTTGTGGCTATCAACAAGTGCACCAATTAAAGGGTCATTTATAGCATCCCAAAACTTTGTAATAAGCATAAGGATTCCTACGTGTACTGGATTAACTTTTAATACCAGTGTATAAAAAATAGCAAGATACATGGCACGGAACTGCTCAGTACAGCAACATCCCAAATCGCCAAGAGTGTAACCAATTTTGTCCTTCATGGAAAAAGGTCTTGTTTCTTTCATGATAATTTACCTCCCAAATTTATATTGTTTTGGTAGCTACAATCTTATTATATTGTGGTTATGCTGATATCCATATACAAATATTGCTTGCAAACTACGAAAAATTGATATATTGTATATTTTGACAAAATGAACAAAAAATATAATAGGAAAGTGTGCAAAATAGACATATGAAAAAGCAAGGCTACAAAATGGAATATTTGAAAATATTGGATAGTACCCAGCGAAGCTTTGGGCAAAAGAAGAGCTATACAATTGTATTTATAGCTGGTGGGATAGGGTATATGCACCAGGAGGATGATAATATTGTATGTACTATGGAGGATTTGATATTTATTAAGCCAGGTAATAAAGTAAAGCTTGAATATCGTAAAAATAAGTATCCTCTTGAAGTTTATGTTCTTTATATAGGTGAAGAACTTTTAAGGAAATTGTCAGATGAAGAAACAAGACTTGATGAAGCGTTTGATTTTGTTCCGTATCAAGTTAAGATTGTTCATTCTGAGAGTGAATCGGCTATGCTTATAAAGAATATATCCAAAAAGCTCTATTCTATGAATAATGAGCCGCCTAAATTTGCCCGCTCATTATACGAGAAAAGCCTATTAACTATGATTCTTGTACTTGCACTTCGCTCATCTGTTCAGGAGGATGTACAGATTAAGACGAATAAGAAAAAACACGTTGTAATGGATGATATTTTTATTTATATCAGAGAACATTTGACAGAAGATATCTCGTTGGAGCGCTTGGAAAATGAATTTTATGTAAGCCGTTATCATATAGTAAGAGAGTTTAAAAAAATGACAGGTGAGACACCTCATTCATACATTGTAAAGAGCAGACTTGATTTATGCCGCCATTATATAGAGCAGGGGAAAAGTATTCGTGAGGTATATGCGCTTGGTGGATTTGGAGGGTATAATCATTTTTTTAGAGCATTTAAGAAAGAATATGGTGTTACTCCAATGCAATATTACAATAATTTACAGATTGACAGGAATGAAAAGTAATGATTGTGTTTGTAGAATAAAGCAAATAAGCCCGCAATTAAGCGGGCTTAAAATATGAACGAACACATAGGTGGTTTCTAGTATTTCATCCTTTAATTAACTCGACTTTTTGACAGGCAGTGTATCAACAATGATTTCTTCCGATACATCAATATCATCGAGATTATATTTTCAATGGAACACAATCGGCTCTTCGTTTATTTCTGCAAAATATCTGTAGATACGATTAGTAAGTTCCTCCTTAGATTTAACACGGATACCTCTGAGCATCTGACGAGTCATCTTGCTAAAGAAACCTTCAACCATATTGAGCCATGATCCATGTTTGGGAGTGAATACAAATTCGAATCTTCCCGGTACAGTTCTTCTGTTCCTGCATATCAGCTTCTCCTTTCTGTTGCCATCCTTTATTTACTGGCTTCTATCATTTATTTGGAGTAAAAAATAGCTGATTGCAAAAAAGGGTCAAAAAAATATGATTTATTTTCAATTATTTCCTTATAAACCACTTTATATCTGTTTAAAATTGTGCACAAAAAAGGCATCAGCCGATTATGACCAATGCCTTATACGTTATCCTTTATTTGGTTCGCTTTGTTCTATTAGCCAATTTCTTATTTTTTTCATTTTGGGCTAATAGATTTATTTGTCCAACAACCAATCCGCAATGTCAATAACCTTGATTCCCTCATACTGGTATTCATCATGCCTGGTTCTGGCTATCACATACTTAGGGTATGCATCTTTAATCTGCAAAAGTGGAGCAACCTCTCTTTCAAAGGTCTTCTCTTCACTGATATTATCAGATACCTGAATATAGATTTTCTCACTCCGCTTCACTGCGACAAAATCTATTTCCTTCTTATATAATATGCCCACATATACCTCATATCCTCTACGCAACAACTCAATCGCCACGATATTCTCTAGTATCCGCCCGTAATCCATATTCTTTGTCCCAAGCTTTGCATAACGGAAAGTATGGTCACTCAAATAGTATTTGTCGTTGCTCGATAAATACTTTTTCCCCTTAATATCATATCTCCTAACCTTGTAGAACGCGAATGCATTGCACAGGTATTGCATATAATTGCCAACCGTCGTATGGTGTATCTTCTCCTGCATGCTTCCCAGAGTATTGGTAATGTTACGCGCAGACGAAAGATTCGACACATTATCCATAAGGAAATCCACAATTCTGTCCATAAGCTGCGTATTTCTTATCTTGTATTTTTTGCGTATATCACGCACTATCAGTGTATCAAACACATCAGCTATATAATCATACTTTGCTTCCTGATCTTTATAAAGATAGGAACCAGACATTCCACCCTCTAGCACATACTTATCCAAAGCGTCGTAGCGGTCTTTCAAGCCAAAGTACTTCATATACTCACTAAAGGAAAACGGATATACTTTTATTTCAAAAGTACGCCCTGTAAATAACGTAGCCAAATCCGAACTTAGCAAAAAGGCATTTGAACCGGTAATATAGATATCATACTTCTCGCTGGCATGAAGTCCATTGACTGCTTTCTCAAAATCTTTGCACATTTGCACTTCGTCAATAAAGACAAAATTCCCTTTACCTGCAACATAATGTGCGTTTACATAATCGTATAATGCGCGATAAGTCAGTAAATCGTCATAATCAGGCAGGTTAAAATTTATCTGTATAATATTGCAATCCGGGTTCTCCGATTCAATATATGCTCTAAATGCTTCTAGCAACTTTGACTTTCCGCTTCGTCTTACACCGGTAATGACCTTGATATCCGGAGTCCCAAGTACATTGATTAACTTATCTAAATACTGTCTACGCTCTATCAGCTTCATCTGCATCATCCTTTCACAAACAGTATGTACTTATTATACTGTTTCTATTAGCCAAAATCAATATTTTTTCATTTTTGGCTAATAGTTGTAGTGGTATTGACGAGAACTTTTCTTTCAGACTTTTTACTAATAGGAATACTCCGTTTAATCCGCAGGATGTCATCTCTGTTTGAGAAATAAAGCCGTCTGGCAGTATTGTCAGCGGCTGGGCGCATCTGCCAGGAATAGTCACAGCAGAAATTTCGTTCCATTGATGCCGGTAGTGCGATGTTCCAGGTAATGTTACTACCTGACAAATTACAACCTAATACGCGAATAATTTGACTTTTAGCAGTGTAAATTGATTAAAAACTGGTGAAAAGATTTCGTCTCCATTCAAACGGCGCCCTCTTTTCCACTCTCCATCTTGAAAACTTCCCTCCTCCATATATAAAAAATCACAATTGCGCTTTTGATCGTTTCTGGAAAAAGGATTTATCTTACATCCGTTTATAATGAGGAAAAAGGTATCTTTTTCTTCTTCCAAGACTAAGCAAACTCCATCTTCTCTCGTGACTTCATCACAAAACATATCTATTTCAAATCCATATTCTTCAAAACTAAGTTTTATTGGTCCGTTCATGTTTTCGGAAATCACCGCCTGAAGTCTGTTTGTGCCGTATCTTTCTACCAAAAGTTCCATCATGCTTTTAAGCGTTTTTGCACAAAACCGATACTCATCAATGTTCTGCGGTTTCTCTAAAAGGGGATCCGTTACATCTATGCCAAACAAAGTTCCCTGAGTATTGTTAAATGGTTTCCCCATTAAATGAAAAAATCATTTGATATCATAACAAAAGTTATATTATTCTCTTCTTATATGTGCATATAATCCCAACTATAATTATAGTTATGTAATAAAGAATAGTACGAGCATTTTTAATTTTATCAGCTATCATAATTCTGTATGCCTCCTTCTTCCATGAGATTACAGCAAACGTAGTAGTAATGTCTATCAATTGCGGTCTATTTAGCTTGTTTCCTGACTACTCAGGAAAAATATTTCTACCCTCGCCCCACCTGTATTTTCAGAACTTGAAAGTTTAATCCCTCCGCCATATTTTTCAGCCACAGTTTTTGCGAAAAAAAGCCCAATCCCATAATGGGCTTTGCCATTTCTACTTGTGTCATCCATAAAAAACTGCTCTGTGCCATGCAATAATGCTTCTTTTGTAAATCCTGATCCGCTATCCTCCACAATGAATGTCAGCCGGTCATCCTGCTCCTTTGCGTCAATATAAATGATTCCATTTTCTTTTGTATGCTCCACTGCATTCTGAATCACATTCATTACGGCCCGGAACATTGGATCATAAGCAATCGTTACCTTTTTATCACTTTGTTCCGCCTTCCAATCTATCTTCTGGTGATAGATTTCTACCAGTCCGAGTGCCTGTTCCTTTATATCTGCGAAAAAATCTTCTAACCTCACCGTTGTATAGGTAACATCATTGCAATTCCATGATTTTGTGACATCTATCAACTGTTTTACATAACTTTGTATCTGTGTTGTGCCGTTCAAAACATAAGTGATATTTTTCTTCTGTTCTGTGGTCAGTTCAGTCTCTGAAAGTAGTTCTGCATTTCCCCGTACAATCGTAAGAGGTGTTTTAATATCATGCGCCAAAGCAGACATCTGCTGTTTCTTTTCCTGCTCTGTTTTCCACTGCTTTTCTAAAGATTCTCGCAATGCATCTCGCATATCATCGATTGCCGATAAACAGTCATCAAACTCTTTGATACCGGAACAGGATGTCTCATATTCCAGATTTTGATCCTTTATTTGTCTGATTGCGTCTAATACAGGCTGCATCTGCTTTTTGATTCTTTTTCCAAAACGTATGGACGGAATGATGATAATCGCTACCGCTCCAATCACAGACATAATAATCATCACATTCTGTGGCCCTATAAAATGCTCCCTCAAAAAAGCTGAATGATATTGAGGTGTCAGGCGATATTGCAATACAACATATTCATTTTCCCTTACAATTACTTTATAAAAATATTTCCCGGATGCGTTTCCGTACTTTGCAACATTCCATGCTATCTGTTCGTATTGTTCTGACAGATCTCCACCTATTTTCTCTCCATTCTCTGAAAAGATTACATAATCACAAAGTGCGGGAATCATCTCAGCAGTCACTTTATCTGCACGTAGAATCGTATCATATGCTTCATTAATCTTTTGCTCTGCATAATTTGCCGGATAAATACAGCCCACACTAATCAAAAGGTACAGCAGCAGCCAAGCAACAATCACCAAACCTACTAATGATCCAAGCATGACCAGTACATATCTCATAAAAATCCTGCTGAGTGCATTGCTTCTCTTTACTCTTCCCATTTATATCCAATCCCCCAGACTGTTTTTATCGGTGTATAATCATAATCCGCAAATTTTGCTCTTATATTTTTGATATGCGTGATAATGGTACTGTCATTACTCTCATTGTCAAAGCCAAAGACCGCTTCCAATATCTGTTCCTTCGAGAAAACCTGTCCTCTGTTTTTAGCCAGAAATTCACAGATTTCGTACTCCGCTTTCGTAAGAGGAAGTTCCTTATCATCAACCAATAGTTTCTTTTGAGATATTTGAATACAGACCCTCCCCAAAACCATCCGGACAGAATGTTCCCTGTGCTCTCTTCTAAGATGTGCATTGATCCTTGCCCGAAGTTCCATCACTCCAAATGGCTTTGAAATATAATCATCTGCTCCTAAAGAAAGTCCGTTTACCAGACTGTTTTCCTCCGTTTTTGCCGTAAGAAACAAAATCGGACAATCCACAAGTGCCCTGATTCTTTTGCATAATTCGAAGCCATCAATTCCAGGCATCATAATGTCCAGTAAAATCAGGTCATAACGATGTAATTCTTCCATATTAATTTTTAGTGGATTACTTACTTTTGTAACCAGATGTCCATCCTTATTCAAAATGCTTTCTATCATTTCCAAAATTGCCGGTTCATCATCAACTGCCAGTATTTTTGCCATAGTTTCCCTCGATTCTATTCCGATATTCTGTTTCCTTCCCAGTGGTTTACCCACCAAAAATAGTATACCATACTAATCCCTGTAAATATTAAGCAACCTGGTATGAATGACAACCATTCACCTACACTAGTTTCTCCCAATACAGATTGCAGATAAGTATATGGTACTCTACCCGTCCAGCAGACAAATACATATTTCCACACATAATCTCCAAGTCCGGTAAGCATCAATGCACTAATTAGTCCTGATATAATCCCTGCTCCAATGGATACCCCTTTTCCAAACTGAAAAGCCAGAATCAGCTGCCACAGATAAAGTGGAACACTGCTTCCCCACAGCAGCAATGCTGCAAATATACATCCTTTCATGATTTCGATATCGCTTGATGCGATTCTTCCAAATCCAATTCCGAATATGATTGCTGTCAATAGGATAGAGCACAGACACAAAACCAGTAGCATCAACAGTTTCGATAAAAATGCTGCAGGTTTATCCGGTAAAGACAACAGATTTTGAAAATCACCTGCATTTTGTTCCTGTTCCATCACACTTGCTGTAAAAATTCCAATAAGTACCGGAAGTCCTGCTCCTATTGCCTGATAAAATGCAATCACTTTCATATTTTCATTCCATGGTGAAAAAAAGTAATATATTAAAAATATAACGCTGGTTATAATCGGAATCAGTAAGTGTGCCAGAATCACAGATGTTCCTTTCATCTTTCGCAAGTCTGCATTAAGAGATCTTCCAATCATCTTATTTCACCTCTCTTCTCTCAAACCATTTCAAAAACAGAACCGTTACAAAAACAAACCAGATGATTGAGAGACACATTCCCGGAACAATGACTCCCGTATCCAAAAGAGGATTCCCTGCTTCTGCGGCAAGTCCATTTGGTAAAACATGAAGCAACGGGCACATCATTCGCATAGGGATTGCAGAAACAAGTACATACCAGATTCTGGTTTGTGATATTACCACACCGCTGACGGTAATAAATAGGCAGACGAACAGGTTTACAATCATTCCAAATCGTTCACTTAAAAATAAAGCTACCGGAATCTCCCATAACTCAGAAACCGTCAGAAACAATACTGCAATCAACGCTCCTTTCACTGGAACATGTGTCGTTAGAAGAAAGCCTCCAAGCGTTGCTCCTGCAAACACAATCACATTAGAAAACAAAATCATGTACCCAATATAAATAATTTTCCCCAGCAACAATTTTCTTCTGTCTGTGGGAATAGTCATTAAATGATAGTATTTTATCTTTTTCTCCTGCGCCACAGAAAGATAACAAAATAGAGCAATCATCCCCGGCAGCAAAAGTGTATACCACCAGTTCCAAACACTTTCTGCATAAGCATTTGTCATCCCAAGAGTAAATATAAATGCCATGACAAATGTAAGAAGAGGAAATCCCCAGATAAACTTTTTTCGCATGGTTCTTTTGGCTTTTTGATGTTCTGCTTTTATAATATTAACCATGGATTTCACCTGCTTTCTGGTTTTTTCTTACCACATTCATAAACAAATCTTCAAGATTATCTCCCTGCTTTAATGCTCCTTCGTATCCTAAGATTCCACCTGAAATAATCCCGACTTTATCTGCAAGTAACTGTACCTCTGAGAGAATATGACTGGAGAGAATTACAGTGATTCCCTGTTCCGGAAAAGACCGGATCAGCTCTCGTAATTCCTCGATGCCTATTGGATCTAATCCATTCGTAGGTTCATCCAATATCAAGAGTTCCGGTTCTCCAAGCAATGCCATTGCAATTCCTAGTCTTTGTTTCATTCCCAAAGAAAACTGTCCTGCTTTCTTCTTTCCGGTGTTTGTAAGTGATACAATCTGCAAGACCTCATCAATTCTGTTTTCATCTGTACCAAGCAATAATTGTCTTACCTTCAAATTCTCTCTGGCGGAAAGATTTTCATAAATAGGCGGATTTTCAATTAACGCTCCTATTTTTGATAAATCTTTCCTATCCAAAAGTTTTCCATCAAAGTAAATCTTTCCTGCAGTTGGTTTCATCATACCAGTCAACATTTTCAATGTGGTAGATTTTCCCGCACCATTCGGTCCAAGCAGTCCATAAATCTGTTTCTTTTCTATATTAAGTGAAACATTATTTACCGCTTTCTGCTTTCTAAAATATTTACACAAATTTTGTGTCTGCAACATCATTTCCATCTTTACTATCCTTCCTTCCATATTTCATTTCTTACTGAAATATAACCTAACAGAAAAAAATAAAGATTTGATGAAGATTGCTAAATAATTCGTCTACTCTATTTTTATTCTCGTATGGAATAAACCGTCAATTGAATATCATTATCAGAACTCGGCTTTCCACTGAAATCAGCAAAGCTGTTACAAATACGAAGTCCTAATTTACCGAATATCTCCGTGATTTCATCCAAACTATATAACCTTATAGGATTTCCTTCTTTCATTTCAGGCTTATAAAGTGCTTCTCCATACATATAGTCTACCTGCCCATATATCAGCGTTTTTCTATCCTTCTCCCATTCAAAAGCAGATAATGTAAGTCCCTTTTCTCCTGCATCCCATAACTTGCAAGGGAAATGTGTTTGGGCATAGCTTCCATTCATGATATCCATAAAGTGCTTTCCACCATTTTTTAATGCTTTCGCAATGACAGAAAAAATCTTATGATTTTCCCCATCGTCTTCAAGATATCCTATTGCTCCATCCGCCATATTCAGCACAACATCAAATTCCTTATCAAATGTGATCGTGCGAATGTCCTGACAAATGAACTTTGCATTCAAATTTTCTTTTTTTGCCTGCTCGTTTGCATAATCTATGTACGCCGGTGTAATATCAATACCGGTAACATCATACCCACGTCTGGCAAACTCCAGTGAGTGCCGACCAAATCCACATGCAAGATCAAGTATTTTTTCCGTTCCTTTTAAATGTAACTGCTTGATTAGAAAATCTATTGACGGTGTTAGGATACTTGGCAGGCAGAGAAAAGAGTATCAATAATTAAGATGCCGTTGAACTATATTTGAAAAAATAACTCCCCATCCCTCACAATATCTGAGAGATGGAGAGTTACTTTTTACGCTGCAATCTCCGGGATTTCCCCGACAAAGTTATAAACGATCCTGACTTTCTGCACCTTCTGACCGTCCACCTTCTTGACCTCGCCGATCAGGATCTTGCTGATCAGCCGGTTCAATACTACCTCGTCCAGTTTCTCAATGGCAGCATAGCGCCGGATTTCCTTGATAAAGGTGCGGACTTCGCTTTCCTGTGCGTCCGCCCGGCTCTGCATCACTGACAGGTCGTGCAGGCGCTTCTGGTTGGCCTTGCTTCTCATACAAAAGTATCTGACATCTGTCAGGTACAATCGAAAATATCCTATCCACCTCCGTCCAAAGAGAAATAGGGATTTCATGTATCGAGTTGCATAAATCTCGTTACCATTATACTGCGTTATGAGGCAGATATGCAATCTGTCTTTTTGTCATACACAAAAAAATGATTTGAACTCATCATACACCTGCTTTCTACGCATTAGTGTACCAAAAAAATACAGCATTTCTTAACTGAACAGTATTTTCAATGCATGAACGCATATGATATACTGTTTTCATCATAAAAAACCTTATCTAAATGACATTGATTATCTAATAAACTACATTATTTTCTGTCTAAAATATCCATAAATTCGTCACCTGTAATTGTTTCCTTCTCATACAGGTACATAGCCAGTTCGTCCAGTTTTTCCCTGTTTTCAGCAAGGATTTTTCTTGCTTTTTCATGCTCTGCTTTTACGAGCTGCACGACTTTTTCATCAATTTCCTTCTGTGTATCTGCAGAACAGGAAAGAGACGTATCGCCGCCAAGATACTGGTTGGTCACGTTTTCCATTGCCACCATGTCGAATTCATCTGTCATGCCATAGCGGGTGATCATCGCTCTTGCAATTTTTGTTGCCTGTTCGATATCATTGGAGGCTCCGGTCGTGATCTCACCAAATACGATCTCCTCTGCCGCACGTCCGCCTGTAAATGTAGCAATCTTATTCTCAAGTTCTTTTTTCGTCATCAGATATTTATCACCCTGCTCAACCTGCATAGTGTAGCCGAGTGCACCTGAGGTACGCGGGATGATCGTAATCTTCTGGACCGGTGCTGAATGACTCTGCAATGCAGCTACCAGAGCGTGTCCTATCTCATGATATGCAACAACCTTCTTCTCCTGATCTGAAAGAACCGCATTCTTCTTCTGATATCCTGCAATAACCACTTCTATACTTTCTTCGAGATCAGATTCATTTACAACGGTCCTTCCACTACGGACAGCACGTAATGCTGCTTCATTTATAATATTGGCAAGCTCCGCACCGGATGCCCCCGATGCCATACGTGCAATCGTATGCAGGTCAACATCATCAGATGCTTTTATCTTCTTTGCATGAACCTTTAAAATTGCTTCACGGCCTGCAAGATCCGGCAGTTCAACCGGCACACGTCTGTCAAAACGTCCCGGACGTGTAAGTGCCGGATCTAACGACTCCGGACGGTTCGTTGCAGCAAGAATGATGACACCATTATTTCCTTCAAATCCGTCCATCTCTGTAAGAAGCTGGTTTAAGGTCTGCTCCCTCTCATCATTTCCGCCCATTTGTCCGTCACGCTTTTTACCAATGGCATCAATTTCATCAATAAACACGATACATGGTGCCTTTTCCTTTGCCTGTCCGAAAAGATCTCGAACTTTGGAAGCTCCCATACCGACAAACATCTCAACGAATTCTGATCCGGACATTGAGAAAAATGGTACATTTGATTCACCCGCAACTGCTTTTGCAAGCATTGTTTTGCCGGTTCCCGGAGGTCCTACAAGAAGGACACCTTTTGGCATAGACGCACCTACATCGGTATACTTCTTCGGATTGTGAAGATAATCAACGATCTCTGAAAGGTTTTCTTTCGCCTCATCTTCTCCTGCAACGTCTGAAAAACGGATTCCCTCACTGGATTGCACATAAATCTTCGCATTGCTTTTTCCCATTCCAAAAGCCATCGAATTTTTTCCTCCGGCATGCTCCATCAGTTTCTTCGCCATATAATTTCCCAGTGCGATAAAAAGAATCAATGGCAAAACCCCGGTCAGCAGGAAGCTGATGATCGGTGACATCTGCTTATCGATATCTTTTGCGAATACTGCTCCACATTCATATAGCCTGTCCGTCAGGTTCGGATCGTTCATCAGACCTGTTTTATAAATATTTTTTTGATCTTTATCTGTAAAGATGATCTGATTGTCCTCAACTTCTACTTCACCAATATTCTTCTTCTCGATCATGCTCATAAAAGTTCCATAATCCGTTTCCTTTACCTGATGCTCCATAAGGATTGGTGTGACAACCAGATTAAATACGATCAGCATTATTAACACAATCCCATAATAATATGCCAGTGGTTTTTTCGGTGTTTTAACTTCTTTCATGGTCTTTCCTCCTGTTGTTCTGCGTTATGCTTTCTCCGTGCATTTTCGTATTATTTATTCTGCCATCTGACTTCGCCCTTGGACAGAAGCGGATAACAGATCAGCTGATCTGAATCCAGATTTTCTGCATGCATGTCAACCGCTGTGATCTGATGATTATCATAAGTCGTATAATAATAAATACCTTTTGCTGTATTACAACAGGACGTGTATATCGTGATCTCATATTTGCCTTCTGTCACCTCACAGCATCCACGCTGCTGATCTACGGATCCTAAGATATGGAAGAACTGGCTTACACTCTCATCCTCTTCTTCACCGGAGATCGAATTTAATTTTGTAAAGGCAACTTTCACAAATCTTGACTGGCTGGAAAGATCTCCAGGTATTCCCATTCCACCCATTCCTCTGCTATATGCATCAAGCTGTAATACTCCTGCAAAAGTACTCTCCGGCTGTTTTCTGGATACTCCGGCATAATTATTCAGTGCAAACATCTGACTCGGGAATGGGGGATTATTGGTAAGCACTCCTACCGGATTATCATATACATGCAGCCCATCTTTCATAGACTCAACAACGATACAGGAGTCTTTGTCTGCAATGATCCAGTGAAGCTGTGCTGTCGGCAGCTGTTCACTGAATGCTGTACCTGTCAGTCTCATTGCTGCCAGCTTCTCTCTCGCCTCTGCTACAGTAGCACACTGTGTAAGGATCCATGGGATGAACTCGAACTGTGCCACCTGGCTGACTTCTGTTTCATCTTCCGGCAAAGCCTCTTCATATGCCGCATTGCCGACAAAATTAAGACCTGCCATTCCAAGGCCTTTTTCATTAACAGCATCATAATAAAGCGGATAAACTTCTGCAACAAATGCCATTCCGATCAAAGCATAATGGCTTTTTATCTTCCCGGAAAACCGGAAATCAAATTCGTAATTTCTTGGCGTTATCGTGATCTGTTCCCCATAGGAAAATTCATAATCAAGCGTTCTGCCCATATAAAAATCTTTTGTTTTGTAAGTTGCTGCTGTACACATATCGAACACCTCTTCTTTCTGCTATAATAGTCCTGCAAACAATCTCATAAACAACTGTACGAGCCGTAAATATGCACTCCGTCCTGTGCGGTACTTTTCGGTCACTTCCCTGCATTCATTCATGGTTGCTCCCAGATCATCTCTTATATCCAAAACTGTCTGACTATCCGCCATAAAACAACCATTTTCAAAGTGGTGATAAAGCAATGCCATTCAGTTAAGCATCATTTTAGTGGTTTTCTGTCATAGAAAGCCACTGTTTTTATACCTAAAAACTTTAAAAATATTACAAAAAACAGTTGACAAGTAAGCCAATATATGTTGCGTAAGCCTTGATTATAAACATATTTCAAGGAGGCTCATTATGGCTGATTTTTTCTTATCTAATTTAAAATCCACACTCGACAACTGCATCACAGAACTCGATGAAATTCACTCCATGTTCTGCCGTAATCCGGAAAGTGATTTTACTAGGAACCGCAAACTTTCTTTCCGCGAGTATATTCAGTTTATGCTCCAGATGCCACCTCCGTCCAAAGAGAAATAGGGATTTCATGTATCGGGTTGCATAAATCTCGTTACCATTATACTGCATTATAAGGCAGATAAGCAATCTGTCTTTTTGTCATAAAAAATCTTATCTAAATGACATTGAATGATTTATTTTCTATCTAAAATTTTATTAAACCGACTAAAGACTCCATAGTTTGTGTGTTTGACTTAATGTTTATATCTATCTTCTCCTAAATATTTTTCTAGTCATTGCAATATAAAATTGCTTATACAGTCTCTCCCTTAAGAGTCCTGGTATTCTGGATAATATACAGAGCGACCGATATGACCATCATTATAGCGCACAAACCAATCAACAGATCTGATACCATCGGTGTAATTTGGAACCATATAATATGCACCGCTGCAGTTCCATATAATAAAAAGGTTACTATCTTTCCATGCCAGTCTGCACCATGTACTTTTCCTGTCTTTCGTATCACAAGACATCCACTGACTACCATATACAGCTCCTTACCTGCCATTATTACGATTAAAAGAAGCATATGCGGAAAACGAGTAAACAGACAGATTAACATCGCTGCCTGTGTCAGCTTATCAGCCACCGGATCAAGTATTTTTCCTAAATTACTAATCCTATGGAATCTTCTTGCGATATATCCATCAGCAAGATCCGTAAGACCAGACAGCAATAAGATTTCACCAGCTAACAGAGGATTTTTCTTTACACAATAACTCCATATAATTACCGGAATCAGACAAAGCCGAAAAAAAGAAAGAAGATTAGGAACCGTAATAATTCTATTCAAATTTTCTTCCTGATTCACTTCACTCTGCATGTACGGTCACATCACTTTCCTTTTTTTTAGACATAAACCAATAAAATATAACACAAAATGCTAAAGCAAACACAACACCAAAAACATTTTGAATCACTCTAAGACTAACCGCTCCTTGTAGTCCATAAGTCTCTGCAGCAATGGCTAAAGCACCAAATGTGTTAAATACTGCCTGCCAGCCATATTGTGCTGAAAATCCTACACCGATTCCACCAAGAATTCCTATATATGCATAGATTGACGAAGGAAGCAGAAAATATAACACTGTAAAACATATAACACCTGCAATATTTCCGACAATCCTTTTACGGACTCTGTAGTGCATATCTTCCATAAATGGCAAAATCGCGGACATGGCCGCAATACCAGCCCACATTGCACGTGGCATATTACAAAGTTCTGCAATGCAAAGGACAATCGGCACGCATAAAATCTGACATATCTGCCATTTTGTTCTGGAAGAAGTGATATCAAATTCTTGTATCAGATCTTTCAGATTTCTTTTATAAGTTCTGTTTTTATGATTTCGATAAAATACGAAGCAGGTAAGTGCTGCACCTAAAGCCATTCCGACTAATCGCATCTGATAGCTTTTTCCCGTAACATCATAACCATATAGCAGCAGATACCCAAGAACCAATGTAGATTGATTAAACATGAATGGATTATGGCATCCGAACAGAATCAACACAGCCAGTGCCGCAATATTTAACAGCATTCCCAATACCGGTGAAAACTGATTTGCTAAATGCGGACATACAGTCATAATTACAAAGAACAAAGCCAAAAGCATCGTAGATTGTCCGGTGTGGATCCCCAGATCCGCATTCCGAAATACCATAAGGCATAATAAAACTACTACACCCACAATACTATTCTCATTTCCAAATAAGATACTGAAAATAGTAACAAATAAAAAACAAAATGCCATTGTAACAGCTATCTTTACCAAATATACCAGTATATGATATGATTTTTCTTTCACTGTTTCACTCTTTTTCAACAGATTTTTAGAACCTGCCTGATTTAACTGCAATTCCTGATAAAATGTCATGTAATTCCTCCTCTATCTGTTTTTCTTAAACTTATATGGTCTCATCTTTCTGTATTGGAAGCTCTACAACAAATCTGCATCCACCATATTCCCGGTTTTCTGCCTTGATTGTCCCGCCAGCACTATCTACGATCCGTTTCACAAGTGCAAGGCCGAGACCATTTCCTTCTGCTTTGTGAGAACCGTCTGCCTGATAAAATTTATCAAATATTCTGGTTTTCACATCATCCTCTATTCCCGGTCCTTCATCTTCCAGAATAAACATTACAGAATCCTTTTCCTGCTTCAGAAACATCATAATTGTCCCCTTTGCAGGACTGAACTTAATCGCATTATCTAAAAGATTCATCCATATATGCATAAAAAGTCCTTCATTTCCAGTATATTTAACTTCCTCCAGCTCTACCTGGAAACCAATTTCTTTTTCTGTCCATTTTGTCTCCAGGGAAAGAAATGCCTGACGGATCTGTTCATCCAGACGATATTCTGTTTTTTTCATTGGTATGTTCTGATTCTCTAACTTGGATAACAGCAAAATATTTCCAACCAATCCGGAAAGCCTTTGGGTATTAAACAGGATTTTTTCTACATATTCCTCTTGCTCCTGAGACAGTTCTTCTCCCTGAAGAAGCATTGTATACCCTTCAATGGCATTAATCGGGGTCTTAAACTCATGAGAAACATTAGATACAAAATCCATCTGCAGCACCTCTGTTGCACGAAGCTCTTTTGTCATCACATTAAAACTCTGATAAGATTCTCCAACTTCTGCGATACGGCTGTTCGTTTCCAAATGCTGTTCAAAATCTCCCCGAGAAACTTCCTTCATTGCTTTACTAAGTCTGGTAATTGGTTCTAGTAACTTTGCATTAATAAAGGAAGTGATCAGCCCTGCAATCAATGTATTGAAAATCAAAAGCCAGCCAAGCACAGGTATGCTGCCCGGCAGATTAAAAAAATGATTCAAAAAAGCAAATAATAAAGCAGATATGACTGTTGAAAATACAAGTGCCAGCCAGATTGCACCAGTCAGACAGGATCGGATCCGCAATCCTTTTTCTTTCTTTTGTTCCATTATTTTTTCACCACCTTGTATCCAATTCCACGCATTGTTACGATTTCAAAATCAGGGTTATCTTTAAAACGCTCTCTGATTCTTCCTATATGTACCTCTATCGTATGTGGGTCTGCCTCCGTCTCGTATCCCCATACTTCATCCATCAACTGTTGTTTTGTAAATGTTCTGCCTGGCGAAGCTGCAAGCTTATATAAAAGCAGGAATTCTTTTTTAGGCAAAACAAGACTTTCCTTATCAGTTGTAACCGTCATTGCATCATAATCAAACTCTGTTGAACCGATCACAATTTTGTGTTCATTCAGTATCTGTGCACGGCGAAGCAGTGCTCCGACTCTTAAAACCATTTCATTCACATTTACCGGTTTTACCATATAATCGTCACTTCCCGAAAGAAATCCCTGGCGCATATCATCAAAGGAACCTTTCGCAGTGATCATAAGCACTGGTATCTGATATCCTGCTGAACGAAGTTCCGACACCAGTTCATAGCCATCCATAACCGGCATCATAATATCAGAAATGATCAGATCAATATATTCCTTATCCAATACTTCTAATGCCTGTGCTCCATCCGATGCACTTTTGACCTGATATCCATTCTTCTCAAGCACTTTTTGGAATAGCTGGCTTAATTCTTTATCATCTTCTACAATCAATATTTGAAACACGTTTTCCTTCCTCCTTATTAAAACAGATACCTTGCCCATCCAAGCAGATGCTGTACTAAAAATATTTTTCTCTGACGTTTCTTTGTTAATTCGATTGGCTCTACATGATATGGATCATTATAAGTTCCGCCTTCTAATATCTGGCGGGACACTTTTTCATATTCCATCATCCCCTCTTCCAACTGTTTATTAATATCTTTACTGCGTATTACAAGCATCAGTTCCGTATCCAGATATGTACTTCTCATGTCCATATTAAAGGAACCGATTACAGACAGATCATCGTCAATCAGAATACTTTTTCCGTGGTATGAATAACCGCCTTCATATTCCCAGATATTAATTCCTGTACTTAAGATTCTATTTCTGTTTTTCGCATAATCGGCAGCCCCAAATGGATTCCCATTATTCGCAACTGAATTTGTCATGATAGAAAAATCTGAAACGTTCTCTGCAATCTCCTCCCATGTATTATACATCATATCATTACAGATAATATATGGCGTGTGGATCTTCACACGATTTTTTGCATTTTTCATCAATTCTCCCAACTGATACCACACTACTGGTTCTTTGGAACCTGTGTGAATAGGATTTGACACTAATGCAATCTTTTCTGTCTCAAAAGTTTCGTCCGTGTAATCGGTATCGCAGATTCTTTCCTTATTCTCTTCAAAATATTTCTGATAGCCGTTCTGCAGCTCTAAAACTGCGTTCTTTACAGATTTTCTATTTGCCAGTTTTTTATTGTCATGAAAATAACCACTGTCTTCTTGTTCCCATATCGTTTCAAAATACTCTAACAACTGGTTAACTGAATTTTCTTTCTCAGGTTCATCGCAAACTACTAACACGTCTCTGTCATAGTTCTTATGTCCCGGAAAATCACCCAGGAAATAATTGTATGTATTTCTTCCCCCAAGAATATATCTCTTTCCATCTGCAATCAAATATTTATCATGCATTCTACCCATCATCTTCCATGGTTTCAACGGATTAGCCTTATTATATAGTTTAATTTCAACATTCTCATGGGAAGATAATCCATAGAAATACGGATTGCCTTCCATATCAATCCAGCTCTCCATTCCATCTACTAACAGACGAATATGTACACCTCTGTCTGCCGCATCATGCAGTGCTCCTAAAATCAATTTTCCACTTTCATCGGATTGAAATGCAAAAGTAGAAAGAATAATTTCCTTTTTTGCATTCTTGATCAAACGCACTCTTTGTAAAAGCGCTTCTGGATTCTTTTCTATGATTACTGCCCGTTCTGTATTTTCACTGCATTCGTTCCATGACCCATTTTTTGTTTCTTTTTTGGTTGTATTGGACACTTCCGGCTGCTTTTTATATGCAACGCAGATTCCGAGCAATTCATAAAAAGCCATACATAAAAAAATTGCCAGTATAACAAGAAGGATTTTACATATTTTATACTTTTTCATTGTACATTACCTGATTCCTTTTTATTTCATACTGATACAATACAAAGTCAATCTCAATTTAACCTCAACAAAATTTATTTTTATTCTAATATATGAAGGAGCTTTTCTTACTCCGTTGTATTAATCACTATTTTATTTCTTCCATAAGCTGTCGGATTTTTCTCAATGTACACCGTGTAACTGCCAGGTCATCTTCTTGTATATTCGATATGATTTTTTCATACGCTTCTATCATTTTTTCTTTCTGACAATTACTTAATTCAATTGCCTTGTTCGTCAAAACAAGGTATGTTCTTTCTTTTTTTTCATCTAATTTCCAGATAATATATCCTTTATTTTCAAGACTTTTTACCATCTTAGATGTTTCTGGAATCGATAATTTCATGTATTCTGCCACTTCTGAAAGATATACTCCTTCATGACAGTCTGATTTTTCAACACATTCCTTTATACTATAAAGGAACAAATAATCTGTTCTTTCGACAAATTCAAATATACTTTCAACATTGATGCTCTTTAAAAAAAACTCCTCTGCACTGGTTCCTGCTCCCATATTATCGTTCCTCTCTTTCTATATATTCTTTTTTGCTGACTAGACTCTTATATGCCGGGCGAATGATCTTATCTGTAGTTATCAATTCTTCCAGGCGATGTGCACTCCAACCAGCAATTCTTGCTATCGCAAATAATGGCGTGTACAATTCTCTTGGAATATTCAACATGTCATACACAAAACCACTATAGAAATCTATATTAGGACTTACTCCTTTGAATATCTGACGCTGCTTTGCAATCAACTTAGGTGCAATCTTCTCAATATTGTTATAAAGGGTCATATCTTTCTCACGTCCTTTATCCCTTGCGAGTTGTTCTACAAAGCCTTTGAACACCCTTTCTCTCGGATCGGAAATAGAATATACAGCATGTCCCATTCCATAAATAAGTCCTTTCTGATCAAACGCCTCTTTCTTCAAAATCTTACTCAGATATGATGCAATTTCCTCTTCGTCTTCATAATCTTTCACATGACTTTTAATATCATCCATCATATTCATTACCATCAGATTTGCACCGCCATGTTTTTTTCCTTTTAAGGATGACATTGCTGCTGAAATAACAGAATAAGTATCTGAACCTGAAGATGTTGCTACCCGTGTAGTGAATGTAGAATTGTTACCACCACCATGTTCCATATGTAACAATAATGCTATATCCAGTACTCTTGCTTCCAGTTCTGTGAATTTTGTATCTGGTCTTAATAGGCGCAGGAAATTTTCAGCAATAGATAAATCTTTTTCAGGTCTATGAATATACATACTTTCGTTTTTTTCATAATGACAATAAGCATGGTATGCATATACTGCTAACATAGGAAATACTGCGATCAACTGCATACTCTGCCTTAGCACATTCGGAATTTCAAGACTTTCTTTCTCCTTATCGTAAGAGCCCAATGTAAGAATACTTCGAGTCATAGAACCCATAATATCTGATGTAGGTGCTTTCATAATGACATCTCTGGTAAAGTTAGTCGGTAGTTCCATACAATCAGATAGTCTTCCCTGAAATTCCATTAACTGTGTATCAGTTGGCAATTCTCCGAATAAAAGAAGATATGCTCCTTCTTCAAAGACAAACCTTTTTCCTTTACTTCCTGTTACTAAATCTTTTATATTATAACCACGATAAGATAACTCGCCATCACATGGACTCTTTACTCCATCACGATATTCAAAAGCTTTTATATCAGAAATATTTGTAAGCCCCGTCAACACACCTTGGCCTTTTTCATCTCGTAAGCCTCTTTTTACACCATACTCTGAATACAGATTCTTACTAATGCTATCATTTTGTTCACAAAAAATTGCTTGCTGTTTCATATAATTTTCCAAATTGCTCATTTGAATCGCTCCTTTCATTCTGTTACGAACTTACATACTATACTCAGATATTCTTGTTTCCAGAGCATTCAGCATTGTCTGTTCTTTTTCTTATTCTTATTCATTAGCAATACAATACAATGGAAAACTCAATTTAACCTCAACAAGGTTTGTTTTTTCATCCATGCAAAATCTTCTTTGTACAACAGACTGTTAGATATAGCAAAAACGGCCTTTCAAAAACAGTTAACTTCTAAATCAACTGTTTTTTGAAAGGTCGTTTCATCAGATTCTTATAGCAATCCAGCAAATAATCTCATAAATAATTGTCCCAGTCGCAAATATGCACTTCGTCCGGTTTGATATTGGTCTGTCACATCACGACATTCTCCCATCGTTCTTATCAGATCATTTTTTATTTCCACAACTGCCTGACAATCTGCCATAAAACAGCCGTTTTCAAAATGGTGATATAAACTTCGATAATCCAGATTAATTGTTCCACAAGTTGCCATACAGTCATCTGCCACACTCATTTTTGCATGACAGAAACCAGGAGTCCACTCATAAACACGAACACCATGTTTAACTAATCCATGATAAAAAGAACGAGTTATATTATAAATGAATTTTTTATCAGGGATACCAGGTGTGATAATTCTTACGTCTACCCCTCGCTTAGCAGCCAGACATAACGCATGCGTCATTTCATCTGTTATGATTAGATATGGAGTCATAAACCAACAATATTTTTCAGCTTTATTTATCATACTGATATAAACTTCTTCTCCTACTTGCTCATTATCCATAGGGCTGTCTGCATAAGGTTGAACAAACCCAGTTTGCTGTGCCGCATAATCATAGTGGAAAAGGTATTTACTAAAATCAGAATCATTAGCATCCTTATCACTTACTGCATTCCACATTTCCAAAAATGTCACCGTAAGCGACTGAACAGCATCTCCTTCTAAACGAATACCTGTATCTTTCCACTGTCCATACGGGTGTGTGTAATTAAAATATTCGTTTGCTAGATTATATCCACCTGTAAATCCGACTTTTCCATCAATAACTGTTATTTTTCTATGATCACGATTGTTCAAAAACAGATTTAAACCTGGCATAAACGGATTGAATACACGGCAATGAATTCCTATTGCCTCCATCTTTTTCACAAAATCTGTGTTAATAAAGCCTATAGAACCCATATCATCGTAGAATACCCTGACTTCCACACCTGCTTTTACTCGCTCTTCCAGAACATCTTGAATCTTATGCCATGCTTCAGCGTCTTCTATCGCATGATATTCCATAAAGATAAACTTCTGTGCTTTCTCCAAATCCTTAAGCTGTGCCTCTAATCCTTTCACTGCTTCATCAAAATACACAATATCCGTATTCTGATAGATTGGATACTGCGAATTTCTTTGTATGTAACTTGCTATATTTCCTGCTTTCGGAATTGTTTCTTTTATTCTGCTCAAACACTCCTGACTGTCCGGAAGCATTGGTAACAATTTGCTATCAATTTCTGCATATCGCTCACGCATTTTATGTGTGCCACCATTCAAACCAATCAACAAATACAGGCCTACACCCATAATTGGGAAAATTAGAATTAAGATGACCCAAGGCATTTTCATAGAAGAGGTCTTATCTGATGCGTACAATCCCAAGACCAAGATTCCACTCAAAATCCTTGTAAATAAATTTATAATTTCTGCATATTCATTCAAGCGTGTTACGATAGTAATAATAAAAATTACTTCCAGAAGAATGCAGACTATGGAAAAACACAGCCGTTTTACCCCATTTTTTGTTTTTGCTTTGCCCTCTAAAGTATCTTGCTTCATATATATTCCACCTTCCTAATAAAATACTAATAATTTATTCTACTCAATCATTCTTTCACTAATATCTGCAACCTCATTTGTATGTAACATAACCAATGATATATGCTACTTTATCATCAAAGTCACATAATAACCTTATATGTTTTACCTCTCTCCGTAGTTCCTCCTGCTTTTCACATTCTTATCAACAACAACGATAAAATGCCACACAGTTATTAACACCCATGTGACATTTATACTCTTAATACAATTTTGCACCTGCTGGAATTGCATCATCTAACATTACCAGATTCAGTTTTTCTTCTCCATTTACATTGTGAATTGCAGAAAGAAGCATACCACATGAATCTATTCCCATCATAGAACGTGGTGGAAGATTTACGATTGCCAATAATGTCTTTCCAACAAGTTCCTCTGGCTCATAAAAAGCATGTACTCCTGAAAGAATCGTTCTCTCATTCTCAGTTCCATCATCAAGTGTAAATCTAAGAAGCTTCTTGCTCTTTGGAACTGCTTCACAATTCTTCACCTTTACAACACGAAAATCTGACTTTGAAAATGTATCAAAATCAACCTGCTCTTCAAATAAAGGCTCAATTTCAATACCTGTATTATTTTCAGCAACTGCTGCCACTTCTTCTGCTACTACTACTTCATTGTTATCCATTTGGTTAATCTCCTTTTCTTCATTTCTCACAATATATTATATCGACAAAAACAAAATCATCAACAGATATACTAGACATTTCGTTTCTATTATTCATATATCTTATCCACCTCAGCCTCATATACCGCCTCAGTATGAGCATCAAATAGCACCCACTCCACCAGATCAAACCAATCCGGTTTATCCTGCAAAAACCTATTTACTGTATGTACTGCAATCTTTGCTGCCAACTCAACCGGAAAACTATATACTCCCGTTGATATAGAAGGAAATGCAATAGACCTGATTCCATTATCCATTGCCAGCTTCATGGAATTAAAATAGCAGTTAGCAAGAAGTTCCTCTTCTCTATTCCTTCCACCATTCCATATCGGTCCTACAGTATGTATCACATAATCACATGGCAAATTATAGGCTTTTGTTATCTTTGCTTCTCCAGTCTCACATCCGTGAAGTGTCCTGCACTCTGCCAGAAGCTCCGGTCCTGCTGCTCTGTGAATCGCACCATCTACACCACCTCCGCCAAGAAGGGAATTGTTTGCTGCATTCACGATTGCCTGCACATCTGTTACTTTTGTTATGTCACCTTTTATCGTCTTAATCAAATACATTGTTCAATATTCCTTCTCTATCGCACCATCTATTCCATACATTTTCTTGAATGCATCAAGGTCTGCATGATTCTTAATCAACATAACCTCGTCTATCTTACCTGTATGAATATTCTTAAATCCGGCAACCTGCTCGCCATTACATATGCTCGCCTTGATTACTGGTTTCTTATTTTCTTTATCATATGTCTTTGTAACTATATTTTTCTTAAATAGTCCCACTCTGAGCACCTTCTTTTGATTTTGCCATCAGTATAAGTTTTTCAAAGGACTGTGCAAAGCGTACATCATCTTCTTCTGTACGCTTTCTCGGTCCTTTCATATGATTCTTATGAGAGCTGCGCCTTACCTTCTTATTAAGATGTCGCTCCATAAGCATCTGATCTATGTTCTCATTCGTGTACCACTTACCGGATTGGTGAATAGCATATGCACCTTTCCCAAGTGCCATAGCAGCGACACCATAATCCTGCGATACTACTACATCCCCTTTATGACAAATGCTGATCAGTTTATAATCCACTGCATCTGCTCCTGCACTTACCACAATCACCTCGCTGTAATCAGAATACAAAATATGATTCGTATCACACAGCAATGTGGTGGAAATATTGTATTTCTCTGCTATTGTCTCGACAATGTCCACTACCGGACACGCATCCGCATCTACAAATATCTGCATTTTTTCTCAAATCCGCTTTCTTCAGTTGTAACTAACTGGTGTTCGTACTTCTATAAGATTTCCTGATGGATCATAGAATCTTACAAGCTTCTGTCCACCTTCAAGTTCCATTAAATCCGTAACATAACTTACAACATACTTGCCAGACTCCAGTTTTTCAATAATACCTTCTATGTCATTATCTTCAAAATAAAGTTCCGTCATATTATTATGTGGAGTTGTATGTATTTTTGTACTATCATACCATACATCTACATCCTGTAATACAAGCCCCTCAGACATTATTACATTACCTTCCAGCCTTGTAATCACACGCAATCCAAACAGTTCTTCATAAAAATCAATTGATTCGTCAATATTATCAACAATGATCAATACATTTTTCAAACTCATATTATATGTTCCTACATCTCCATTTGTCGTTGAATCCATGTCATAATTACATCTACAAGATAATCCTGCTGCACCTGACTTAGTTCCTTGCCCGGCTGCATTTTATGCCACTTTCGGATGCACTCCCTGCAGCATGTTGCTGTTGCGTGCTGGGCAATAAATACTGGATGTCCACGCATTGGTGTCTGTTTGCCATCATTTGCTATATATGCCGGAGCTTCCCTCTTTGCAATAAAGTCCGCAGCGTGTTGTCTGATGGTATCAAGTCCCTTCTCATTTATGTAATCAATATCTTTCTGTTTCAAGTGAAAACTGCTTCGGAACTTGGAACTATCCAACCGCTCAAATAACTGCCTGTACCATTCATCCTTAGTCATTAAAACTTCACTACTTCCGGCTCATGTGTAAATGCTGAAAATGTAGCTGTCGCATTTTTAAAATAGAACACCTCTGTATTTTCATCATCTGCTGAGTACATATTCTGTAAAGATGGATAAGCATCGAGCATAGACTGTCTTGCTTCTCTTCTGTCATCTTCTACAAGTTCTCCGGCTACACGAAGCCACTCGCCATTTTTAAATGCACAGATTTCTACCTTCGGGTTTGTGTGAATCTGCTTTGAAACATCCTTTACCTTGCCAGTTTGAATATACAGCTTTCCTTCAAAAATGTGTGCTGTACCAAAAGGTCTAACTCTTGGCTGGTCACCTTCTACTGTTGCCAAATAATATGTCTCTGCTTCTTTTAAAAATTGTGCTACTCGTTCCATGATGTAATCCTCCTATCAATAAGTTTCTAATCACATTGTATCTGCAAAAGTAACAGAGCTGGTCGCATGAAAAGCGACAAAACAACACATAAATATTTTATGCCATATTGCTTAAATTTGATTAATTTATCTTAAATACAAATAGATAAATTGTTTACTTATTTCTATCCCTCAATTATAGGTTTCTCATACTCAGTAATTCCATATATCTGATATACAATATCATCAATCTCTTTGACTTTAATTTCGTCATAAGATTGAAGTAATTCACCAACCAATTGAATAATTTCATTTCTTTGCTCAACGATTCCCATCTTAATTGGCAATCCATCAATTTCATACCCATTAACATTGCTGTTTGTACTCAATTTGGCAAAATACCAATTTAATAACTTCGAGTTCAGTATTCCAAGTATGAAATAATCAAAATCATCTGTCATATCTGGTATTAAATAATTTACAGAATTTGCACAAAAATAAGGTGGCTGCGCCATCGTCATTTTTAGTCTCCACTTTTCATTAACTCCGGTAATCCCTTGCATTACTATCCGACGTCTATTATGATGTTGGCTTTTCTCGCCCCTATTTTTATCTAAATAACCATCTGCCTTTAAGAAAAGAATATCTCCTTGGCTAATGTCGTTTGTAATGTAATATTTCTGCACTTGTGCCCCTCTCAACATGGAATGATCACTACTTGAATTTGTTATAAATTCACTATGAAGTGATATGTCTATTTCTCCAGTGTAGCATTTACTTATCTCCGACATTCTCTTACATTCATTTGTCATCTTTAAAAAGATTGATAATTCATGTTGTCTGATCAATGGAATAGACAAATACTTATTATCAATTGCCTTTATTTCGTCATACGAAATAAACATAGCTTCGTTATTATCGTCTACATATTTGTCACGATGTATCCGCACGCTAAATTTATATGAAGAAGGCACCTTCCTTTTAGTTGCTCCCAAAATGCATACTGACATCTTGACTTCCTTAAACACTCTCTTACTTTCAATATCTCTTTCAGGAAATGCTTCTATAAAATCCACTTGTGTATTTTCCATAACGAATTGACGAATTTTTGAATTCGTAGCATCTCCCATAAATGCTAATGGAAAAATCAAACAGCAATGACCATCATTCTTCAACAACGAAAAGCACCGGCATATAAACATTCGGTATATATTTAAAACACCGCCTTTTGCCCATTCATATACCTTACTCGTCTTGTAATAATCTAATAATTCTGGTGCAACCGAAATACTTGTATTTTGATTTTGTTTCTTATTAAGCAATCCATATGGAGGATTTCCTATGATACAATCAAATCCTGTAAATACACCTTTTTCATCCAATAATTCTGGAAATTCTATAGCCCATTCAAAAGCATCTCTATATATAGATGAATCACTACCATAGTCAAATACGATCTCCATATTCTTATTCACAGAAAATGAGATTTGATTATATATGCTATGTAGATTCGCTTTAATACTTTCTATATTTTTTCGTATTTCTGCTTTTACACTTTTATCTGATACTCCTCTATAAGCTGCTACTAGTTTCTTATACTGATTAATTAATTTTTGAGTATTTTTTTCTAGTTCTACACCACCTTGTCCTATCTTACTACCAATAGCAAAATTTAATTTATTTATCAAAGAATTTCCACTTTTAATATTTATATCAATATTCGGTAAAGTTTCCATTACTTCATTTTTATAGTATGCATTTTTTAATAGCTCAATCCATAGACGAAGTTGACATATAGCAACTGCTTTTGAGTTTAAATCTACGCCAAATAAACAGTTTTCAATAATAGTTCTTTTTTCATTGAACAGTGTTTCTTGCACCGACTGAGATAATACATTGTTTTTATCATAATGAAAACTCTTTCCCTGACCATCATATACACTTAATATATCATCTATAACATCTATATCATATTCTGTTAGGAGTTCATCTTTTCCATGCTTAAACAACACTCCAAGCTGTTTCTTTATTGCAATAATCCTCTCCATATAATCAAGTGCTTTTTTCAATAAATTCAATACTTTTTGATACCTGTTGTTAAATGAAACTAAGGTTATGGAGTGATCTTTACCTCATACAGGGCAGATATATAGTAATAATGGGTGCACCAAATAAAACGTCATCACTATCCGTTCTAAATGGCCTCGATCTGTACCCATCCCTATATGGCAGCTCACCTCTCATGTCCAACAGGATCATCCTCCTTACGGCGGGTCCTCACTTCCTTCGTTCTGCCTGTCCATAACCAGGGTGCCAGCTTAGCTATTCATCAGGGTCTTGCCCTCCGGAGAAAATTCCTGCCGGCTACCAGCTCATTCTTTGTACTTTCATTACTGATCTAACACTCCGATTACAGCACCTTTCGGTGGACGCTTCCTGTAATCATTATGGTTGTTCTTTATTACTCTTTTACGCAGACTTTAGCTGCTCTCCCGGATGTCGGATGCCTTCCAACATCTTTGATGCATCATAGCTAACTCCCTTGGTAAGGATCACATGGAATACTCTTATCAGCTTACATGCTACTGCTATCAACGACTGCATCTTTTTTAATGGATTCTTTTCCCTGGTGGTGTAATACCTGTGGATTTCTTTGAATTCTTCATTCTTTCCCACCACCGATATCGCCGCCTCGAAAAGAAGATATCTGAGACGCTTGCGCCCTCTTTTGCTTATCTTTGTCTTTCCGTTGTGCTTACCGGAACTATCTGCCACCAGTTCTAATCCTGCCAGTTTCTGAAGTTCTTTCGTGCTATCGAAGCGCGTGATATCACCAACTTCTGCTATGAAACCAGCTACTGTTGTTATTCCTATGCCCTTTATTTCAAGCAGCTTATCCGCATACCTGATCTGCTGGCACAGTTCTTTGATCAGATCATTGACCCGTTCAAGGCGTTTTGTCTGGAGTTCATAATCCTCTATCAGATCCTGTATCTCCATCCGGGCTTCTGTAAGACCTGTTCTTAATCCTATGCTTCTCATTGCCGCATTCAGGATCTTCAGTGCCTTTTTATTCCCATTTCTCCGGAGTTTGGCATCTTTCCATATCTTTATGATGCCTTCTTCTCCAAGCTTTACTATCTCCTCGGGAGTCGGTGCCTGTTTTAATACCAGCAGACCTCCCTTGGCATCTATGTGTGTATAAATTCCCTTATATTCCGGAAAATACACCGCAATCCATTTCTGCAGACGGTTCTTCGCCCTGGTCTGTTCTTCTACAAGCACAAACCGGCGGTTTGACGCATTCCGCAGTTCTGCATATACACCTGTCGGCATATAGGAATAAAAATACCGTCCATCCCTTACAAGCCCTGCAATAACACGCGGATCTTTTCTGTCATTTTTAGATGGACTGTTGTCATCTAACTCTTTGGTCTTATGCACATGGTGCGGATTTACCATCACAAACTTTATACTCTTTTCGCCCATGAACTGCCCAAGATCAAACCAGTAATGACCGGTTGGTTCAATTCCTACCAGTGCCTCTTCAAGTTCACTTTTCTGCATCAGCTCCACAATCGTATTGTAAAAGCTATTGAATCCCTCCATAGAGTTTGAAAACGCTACAGGCTTTCTGGTAAGCTCAATGCCTCTCCAGTTAAAAGCTCTGAAATAATGCTTTTCACTGCCAACATCAATACCAACAATCATTGTTGTTTCTTTTACTTGCTCAATCTTCTTGTTTTGTGTAGAATTCATTTGTAGATACCTTCCTTATTCTGCTCATTTGCTAACTGGCCGGTCAGCAATGACAGTTTAACTTAGGTATCTATTTTTGTAAAATCATTTACTCTCTACACTTTGAATTATACAGGAAGCTCTCCATTCTTTAATATTGACTTTACGCTTTATGCAGACCGTCTGCACAAATTCAAATCTGCACTATTCGCTTTCCTGCATATCCTCATCGGCTTGTGCAATCATCTGTCTGTACTGTTCTTTTACACTTTCCGGTGCAAGTATCTGTACCTTGCCATTAAAACCAAATACCCAACCAAAAAAGGTTGGACTGGCTGATACTTCGGTCTGTACCCTGAAAGAAGTCATATCATACGCAAGGGTTGTCACATCTTCTCCGAAACGGTCAACCATTGTTTTCATCAGACTGTTATCACATCGTAAATCCACAAGGACTTTCTCGCCTGAGAACATAAAGAATACTTCTTTTGTGTAATTCTCAATATCAAAATCATCAGGCATAGGAATAATATCCTTATCCAGTATCTCCGGCTTGGAAGCAATACGGTCTACCCTGAAATTGATAACCTTGCTTTTCTTCTCAGAGTATCCGAGAACATAATAATAGTCCCCACACCAGAGAAGTTTATACGGGTTCAGCTTATAAATCTCGCCCTTATTCTTCAGAACCTTTTTCTTTAATCCGGTATAATCATAATACTGAAAAGAAATCTGTTTACCTGCGTTAATGGCTTCATTTATAGCGTCGATGATGTAATATATCTGCTCATTATCTGGCTTAATTCGATTGACCACATAATTATTACGCTTCAACTTTGCCACCTGCCCCGGACTGGTCATCGTATGTATCTTCTCAATCAGCGTTTCGCTTTTCTTCTTTGTAATGAACTTCGATGACTCTACTTCATCTATCAGCAGTTTCAGCTCCGGCAGTTCAAACTTTCGGCTGGCTACAAAATACTTGCTTTGCGTCGAATGAATGGTTACAATATCCAGTCCATATTCCACAAGAGCTGCTATATCCTTCGTTATGGTTGTCCTGTGAGCAGAAATCCCATATTCCTCATTCAAAATCCCGATGAGCTGCGTTGTAGAAAGCGGGTGTTCTTCATCAGTACGCTCCAACAAGATTTTCAGTAGATATAGTATTCTTGGTTTTGCTTCCATACATTTATCCTTTCTCGAACAGACTCACCGCAAATTACAGTAAATTTCACCCGATTTCTTTTAAAATACCCATCAGTACAAAACGAGCATTGTCATATTCATAGGAACAGGTAGACAGTGTAAGCAGTCTGTCCTCATCGGATACAGTTGTCCCGGAGGTAAACAAGGAATTATCCAGCGCTGTTTTCAGCAGTCCGCTGCGTTCCTCTTTCGTTTTCTCAAATTCATACACCTTTGAATCTGACGGTGTAACATATCCGGCGATCAGCTTCACTTTATAATTCTGCTTTGGTGTGAGCAGATACAAAACAGAATGTTCTTCGTAATATTCCTGCTTACTGTATTTAGGCAGAGAGCCGAACATCGTGTTGTTTTTCATATTATGACCGTAGATAATGGTATGCAGATCAGAACAATCGGCGGCGTTTCGGTAATCCATAAAAAGCGTTCCCGCTATATTCCAAGTACCGTCAAGCAGTCGGCGAAGATAATACTCGTTATCCTTGCTCTGTACTACCGGATAGTTGATTTCGGTATCCGGGCAATAGAGCCAAGCAATAATGTCCTTGTTTTCTTCCTGCAAACGCTCAAAGTCTACCGTAATTGGTGCAGTTTCAGAAACAGGCTTTATCGCAGATTCTGTTTGTCCATTCTCCGTTTGCTGTGTTTGTGGTGCGGTTTCTACCGCTTTATCAATCAGCACATCATTCTGTCTTTGACTGTCCTGTGTTTCTTTCCAATAATCATAAATGTGATATGCAGATAAAGAAAAAACAGTTATACATACAGATAAAATCAGGATTTTCCATACCTTTTTTATAGCGTAACACCGTCCTTATTTGTCTGCTTTTTTATCATGCACCTTAGTCAGCTCATAAGTGCCGCCGATTGTTCCTTCGCCGCCGATGAGGATGAGGGTATCGCCTTTGACACTAAACTCATAGGTTGCGTCATGTGCCGATTCGTTCACAAAGTCGATATATAGCTGATTGTCCTTGATTTCATAGGTAAAATCATAATCTGCAAGGGTGAGGAGCATTGCACCGCTGCCTTTGCCGTCAAATTCATAGGCAGTAGTCCCATCAAAATCCCATTTGCCGGCAAGCGCATCTATTCTGCCAGAGCAGCCTTTACAAATCAGCACAATAATCAGAACAACAAAAAGGAGTGCTAATAACGAAACAATCACAGCTCTTTGCCTTTTTCTTCGCTTTATTGCGGTTTTGCGTGTAGGGGAGAGATACCTGCCTTTGCTTGACTGAGCTTGTCTTTTGTATTCTGTTTGATTTGATGTGCGGGCAATCCGTTCGGTGTCAGTTGGTTTTTGGGAAATTTGCCGAGGCTGCTTATTGTTTTGCTATGCTTGATTTTGAACACTATTCTCTGACGAAGGCGAAGGTGCTTTGTCAAATGTTCTGAGTATTTCTTCAATTTCTTTTTCTTGTTCGTCCATTTGATTTCTCCTTGTTCGATTTCTTTCCGAAAATCGGCAAAGCGCTTTTTTTGCCGCCTTTCGGAAAGGGACTTCCGAAGAAATCCTTTTCGTAAGGAAAAGGCGGCAGCGGAAGCTCCGCTACCGCCATCCTTAAATGGTTAGCTATCTGTTATTTCACAGATTTTCTTTTTTAGTATAAACAGTAGTTGTCACAACTCCGAAGCCGCTGACGAACAGCAGAGCGATCCACAGCCACTCATACTGTTGTCGCCGGTCTGCGGATTCTGAACATCATCCGAAGGCTTGGTGGTATCGTCAGACTTGGTAGGAGCGGCAGGTTTGGTTGCCTTCTGACCTTCTTCGATAGTCTGAGTCGTTACTGCAGAGCCACCGGCAGAATCAAAGGTTACGGTATAGTTTTTATTTCTTTGTTGTAACAGTCTTAGCTTTTGACCAGCCTGAATAAATCCTTATGGATTTGCCGTTAATCTTAACTGTCTTATAGGTGCGAACTCTTACATAATACTTTTTCTTGCCCGAAAGCTTTGAAATTTTCTTTGATACTGTTGTATTCTTGCCTACTGTTACGGTCTTAGCCTTGCTGAATTTACTTGAGGCACTGTACTGTACCTGATAGCCTGTTGTCTGTGTAGCCTGCTTCTTCCACTTTACTGTAAACTTCTTTGAACCTGCTTTAAGTGAGGAAATACTTGTTGCCTTTGGCTTGATTGTGAAATAAAGCGTCTTTGTTCCGCTGTATTTACCCTTAAAGGTAATCTTTACTGCGTACTTGCCAACATACTTTCTGCCTTTTGCATAAGACACAGTATAGTCAGTATTCTTAACAAGTGTCTTTCCTGTTCTGTCCTTAACAATAACCTTAGGTGTTCTAACCTTTCCGTTATATGTTAATGATGTTGCTTTAAGCTTTATGCTTGATGCCTTTGTTACGGTTTGCTTTGTGGTGTGGGCAATCTTAGCAATATTGCCCCAAGATGCAAGGTCGGTTATTTCCTTTGTACCGAGTACATCTTCATAGAACTTTCCACAACCTTCGCACTTGTAGTATGCTTCCTTACCGCTCTCTGTGCAGGTGGCAGCTTTCGCAGCAACCAAAGTCAGATTGTGAGTGTGCGGTACAGTTTTGTAATATCCGCAGGTGTCGCAAACATTGTCAGAACCGTAATCGTGAGCCGCTTCGTCCTTTTTGTCGTGGCAACGAGAACATTCATGCCAGTGGTTAGTATCATCAGACTTCCATTCTGTGCCTGCGGTATGTCCGGGAGCCGGAATCTTCACACTGGTTTTATCGGTAATTTCTACCGATCCTGTTGCATCTGCGAACCACTTGTCACAGCCATCGCAGGTGTAGTATGCGGAATTGCCCGCAGTAGTGCAGGTGGCAGCTTTCGCAGCAACCAAAGTCAGATTGTGAGTGTGTTCTTCGTTTTTATTTTTGTAATAATATGTAACAACCGTTCCGTCCGAAACAATAGGCTTATTCAAGCCGTCAACCTTTATAAATTCATAATCATAAAGTGTTTTTGCCGGTGTTAAATCAAGCTTTGTGCCGTATGGCACGGTAAATGTTCCGCCGGCAGTGTTTGGAATTTCAGAGCCGTCCTCAAATTTATACTGAATTGAAACGGTTGTGTAGCGCTGTGTTTCCGTATTGTCGTCTGCAAGCACATTTCCGTTTTCATCGAGCACCTGAAATGCCACGGTATCGCCGCTCTTAAGCTGTGCATCAGACGGAATTTGATAAATAAGCGAGCAACTCTTTAAGCCTGAATTAAAGTCGCTTTTGATGTGATCCAAAGCACCGAGCGGCCAGAAATTTGCCTTATCATTCCAAACAGGAATGTCAAAGGTTTGTACTGTTTGAAGCGGATTCCCCGATGAATCGGTCGCAACGCTTCCGTCGGAGTGCTTAATCCACATTTTGAATTTTAATTGTCGTGCATTTTTATCTGAAATGTTTTGAATAACAGTTCTAAGCTCGATTTTTTTACCGTTCATATTAGTATTAAATCTGCTTTTGCTGTTGCCGCTCAAAAGTCGGTCATTGCGATTATATGTGTAATTATAATATGAACTTGTTTCAAGGTCGGTAAAATCAGACGGCTTTGAATAAGCGCCCGTATATTCCTTAACCTCGGGAGTTGCAACATAAAGGTCTACATCCTTAACAAGCTGAGACATTCGCTTGAAGCCCTGCAAACGGCAAACCTCACAGAATTGATAGTTTGTGTCTCTCATTATGCACTCATAACTTGAAACAAGCATTTTTGAGCCGTAAGCATTGCGGCAGGTATATGTGTTTCTAAAACCTAAAAGCTGTCGCCATTTTATCTTTTCCGGGTCTTCAACCGAGGAAAGATTGAGTGATTTAAGTTCCTTATCGTCAAGCAAATATCCGTCACTGTATTCATCACCGAGACCGAGCAAACCGTGTCCAAACTCGTGTGCAAAAGTTTTTGACGCACGATAACTGTCTGATGGCGAAATGAAATAATGGAAGCCGTATTCACGGTTATTATAAGCACCGCCGAAATCTGATTTTGTGTTTACAACCATAGCGAACTGAGCAATATAATCGTGAACATAATAATAAGGCTCATATTCCGAACCGGACGGAATTGTGTTTGGATCACACTTTTTTTTGATATGAGCATCGTGAATTTTCTCGATAAATTCAGGACCGATACATCTCTCAAAAATATGATTTTTCCACTGACTTCCGTGGAGATTATTAGAAATAACAGGCGAATTATGTTTGTCGACTATAACATCAAAGAAGGTGCTTCCACCATTGTCAAAAGTCGATTCGGAAGCTGTGCAAAGAGCGTAAACATTGAATCTGTCGGCATAACTGCGATACGGTTCATATTTCATAGCGTCCTGCCAAAGTCGTTTGACATCATTGATGAATTTGCCCTGCTGACTTTTTGTGTATCCCTCGCCGCAAACGACAACAACCATATTTTCCGTGTCGCTGCGTGTTTTTTGGATGGTATAAACAGGGATGGTAGGATTAGAATATTTTCCGTCATTTGAATACCACGGGCCGAGGGTGAGCTGAATGCTTTGCTCGGTGCTGACATTCCAATCGGGATTTGCGTCCTCGGCAGGTTCCGAAATTGTATAATCATCCTCTTGCTTATTTGGAGCAGAGCCGATATAAGGACTGCTTTGTGAGCCGCTGCCGGAAGTTGTAACAAAATATTCGGAATCGAGATAAAATGCAGGTCTTACGCCCAAATCGGAATACCACGGAGCATAACGACCGACCTGACCCGATGAACTGATATAACGCATATCATGATTGCAATCGGTAACAGGAGTGCGAAGCCAATAAGGCCAAGCCATACCGTCATTATTATACGCAACATAATAACCTTTGAGATTTTTCCACACGGCATTAGCCTGCTTTACATCAAGAAGAAAAACCTTTTCGGTTGTAGTTTCAAAATATGAACTGTCGTAGTTTGCCACCGCTTCCGAAATATCGGTGTAGTATAACAAATCCGAATTTGCGTCTCCATCAACTATGCCCTTGTTGTATTCGGGATGAGAAACGAGAGAACGCTGGGTAACGGTTTTCATTGCCGCAATTTCAGATTTTGAAAAAGCGTTGAGAAAACCCGCTTTTTCGTTGTACGCTCCCACACCGCTTACATATCCGTCTTTCGGAGGGTTGCCGCAAAGCCAATCGACTTTGCCTTCAGCTGCGGTCGAATTTAACCAAGAACGCATATTGCTGTCTTTCCAATAGTTAGAACCGTAATCATCACGCTTATAGCTTCTGCTGTGTGATTTTGAATTGCTGTTGTCATTTGTTTTGGCATCATATGCAAGGGTGTCAACAATTTTGTCTGCAAGCATAAGCGGTCCGTTATTGTCAATGCTTACACATCGCCAAAGAATTGAGGCATTGTTATACGCGCCCATTTTAACATAGTCGCCAACTTTAATATCGGGCTTTGATGCCGCCTGAATGGTCATCGGCAAAACGGAAATTGCCATGCACAATGCCAAGAATATTGCGGTTATTTTTTTTGTCATTAAGGAACTTCCTTTATAAGCTATATATTTGCTTTTATTATATTGTAAGGTGTTATATGTGTCAATGAAAATCCAATTAGATTTTTGTTAATTTTACAGCCGACACATTTAATATTACACGAAGAAGAAAATCTTATTAAATATGATCGAGTAGGAGGGAAATCTGAGTGATTTCCCGACCTCTCACACCACCGTGCGTACCGTTCGGTACACGGCGGTTCAATCAACTTAACAAGTAACACACCTTTCGGTGTAGTAATCTAACATTGAGACTAATCCAAATGAAGTTAGTCTCTTTGTGCTTATAGCCTTTTGTATCCATCCATTGTGACACATGTGTGCATACCGATTGCCAGTATTTGCAACTTTATGTGCCGCCCATCTTGGAACGCCGAGTTTAACCAAATTCTTCTCTTTGTTTTGTGGTGTTTTCCAATGTTTCCAAATACACATGCGTATTCTATATCTAATGTTTCCATCAAGTTCTCTACAGAGAGTTTTCATACTACCTATCTTAAAGTAGTTAATCCATCCTCTGATAAGCTGATTAAGTCTCTCCACTTTATAGCTGTTGCTAACGCCCCAGCTACGACAAGTGAGTTCCCTCATCCTCTTCTTATACTTCATTACTGATTTTGCATGTGGTTTCGCCTTGAATTGCTGTGCACTTGTATCGTAGTAGAATCCAAACCCAAGGTATTTAATTCCTCTTGGTCTATCTACTTTGCTCTTCGTCATATTGACTTTAAGTCCTAGTTTTTCCTCAATGAATCGTGAGATATTTCTCATAACTCTATTCGCAGACATTTCACTTCCGACCATAATGATACAGTCATCCGCATACCGTACAAAGTTAAGTCCTCTCTTTTCCATTTCCTTGTCTAGTTCGTTCAGCATAATATTTGCCAATAATGGCGAGAGATTTCCACCTTGAGGTGTTCCCACGATAGAATCCTCATACTCATCGTCAATCATGATTCCACTGACTAGTATACTGTAGCATTGATATTTAATTAATTTTATGGTCTGACAAACCGTTTCATGATATACTAAAAAGAAACGGCGGTGATTTTAGATGGCAAGACCAAAAAAATATAATATTTCATTAACGGATGACGAACTCAAGGAACTAAAATCTGTTATGCGTAAAAAGCAAACAACCAAAACTGTTCGAAACAGATGCCAGATTATCATTGATCTAGATGAGGCACACGGTAAAGTTCTTACCCATGCACAGTCTGCCAAAACAAATTGTGTATGTATGGCTACTATCATGAATACTGTAAAGCTTTATTCCGAAAAAGGCATCCAGGGTATCCGTACAATGAACCGGAATGTCAATTCTGATAATGCACGCAGAAAATTTGATGGGCGTGCTGAGGCTCGTATTATTGAAATTGCGTGCAGTCCTGCACCGGAAGGACATTCCCGCTGGACACTCCGTCTGCTGGAAGAACAGGCAAAAATTGTACTTGATGTTCCAGTCAGTAAAGATACCATCGGCAGGGCTTTAAAAAAAATAAACTTCGACCTCACATGAATGATTACTGGTGTATTCCGTCAAAAGAAGATGCTGATTTTGTAGCCTGCATGGAAGATGTCCTTGATGTTTATGAACTCCCATATGACCCGATGTACCCTGTTGTCTGTATGGATGAAAAGCCATACCAGCTTTTGGATGATGTAAGGCAGCCACTGCCTGTTCGTCCGGGTGACAACCAGAAAACGGATTCCGAATATAAGAGGAATGGCACCTGCAGCATATTTGCTTTTGTTGAACCACTTGGCGGCAGACACCATGTGAGTGTCCATGAACACCGTACTGCAATTGACTGGGCAATGGAAATCAAATATCTGTCAGATGAAATGTTTCCAGATGCAAAGAAAATCATACTGGTAATGGACAATCTAAACACCCATAAAGCTGCTTCACTTTATAAAGCATTTCCACCATCAGAAGCAAGAAGGATCATAAAACGACTGGAAATCCACTATACGCCTAAACATGGAAGTTGGCTTGACATGGCAGAAATTGAGCTTAATGTAATGACACGCCAATGTCTTTCGCGTCGAATATCCACCCTTGACAAACTTAAATGTGAGTTATCAGCATGGGAAATGGAACGTAATCGGGATACAGCTAAGATACAGTGGCATTTCCAAACAGGGGATGCACGGGAAAAACTGATATCACTGTATCCGACACTATCATCTGTCACTTTTTAATTAAAGTGGCAGATATACTAAATTTCAATGATACAGTACACTAGGTATTTTCTGACAATAGAGATAACATCTCCATCTTTAATAGTTCTACCTATGATAGTCATAAGTTTGTCATGATTTACTGTGTCAAAGAACTTTTCCAAGTCAATGTCTACAATCCAATCATTTCCGTCATTCATCATATCGAGTGCTGTAAGGATTGCTTGCTGTGCACATCTGTTCGGTCTGAATCCATAGCTATGGTCATGGAATTGTTCCTCATAGATTGGTGTTAAAACTGCTCTCTAATGTCGCCAAATCGTTAATACCTGCAATCACTCTCGCACCGGAACATATCGGACATTTTTCTCCATTAGAACGAGCCTTAACGCTTGTTTGCCATTCGTGTCCGCAAGTACCTTTCCACCATACTTTTTTATTTGAACCAAAGGTAATATCATCAGGTGTAAGCGGTAAATTCTTCTCCGACCATTCCGTAATAAGCTCTGGGTGTACTTCTGCTAAACTGTTGTTCATAGCCAAACCTCAACCTCCTTGTGCTTAGAGTATATGAAGTTTTGGCTTTATCTTGTAGTTTGCGAATATCCGTATAAATAGAAAAAGCCCTTTGAGAAAAGGATTTCTCCTCTCCCAAAGGGTAGTTTAACTTTTACTTAGAATTATCTTTTTTAATAACTAAGTTATAATTGCTATCATAATACAGTCCAAGTTCTCTACACATTCTATCGTTCACATTATCTAACGCTTTCTTATATTCTGCATACGTTGGAGACAGAACCATTAAATTAGGAATGAATATATCGTTATATCCTTTATTTTGTAACTCTTTCTGCATTTTTCTCTGTGCAATAAATGCTGGATGGTATTTCATTATACCGTTTTTCATTTTAGCACCTTTCCATACTTTTTCTTTTAGTCTTTCATATTCACTTTCACTCATATCACGATAATAGGCTATCATCTCATCTGCGTTTCTGGTTTCTTGTGCAATCCCACCTATCATCTTCGCACCTATTCCCATAATAAAAGGAACTTTCAATGTCGTTTCATCGCAATATTCTAATATATTATGTAGTGCCTGCTTCTGTTCCAGAGTCTTCAACCTTACATTAAGAAATGGTTTGAAATGACTTTTAAAATAATCTCCCCATTCTTTTCCCGGTAGCAAAGACTCAATTGCATTTTCAACGGTTTGATAATCAAGTGCCTCATTTGCTTTGTCTGCGTCACCATCATCTATAAATTGCTTCAAAGCTTCAAGTTCTGAGTCTTTTAAAACTTTTTCCTGCACTTTTTCTTGATAAATACGAAGAAGAATACTTTTGTCGCCAGTTTCCAAAAGGCTCTGTATGTCTTTAATACTAATACCGAGTTTTCTATATACTGAAATCTTTTTTAAAGTTTCAACATCTTGTGCAGTATAGTTACGATAACCATTGTTATCTTTATCCACTGACAGCAATCCTTTTTCTTCATAATACTTAACTGCACGCTTTGTCATTCCAACCTCATTTATAATTTCATTTAATAACATCCGATGCACCTCCTTATGATTTATGTTGATAGTATAAGCGTATACGCTGCGTGCAGGTCAAGAGTTTTTCGTCTTTCTTCTAAAAATGGGCAATCCCGATTTCAGGACTGCCCATTCATTCTGCCAATTATGCGATTTTTTCTTGCTTGCACCGATTTCTGCATCAATTGATGTAAATCGCTGTTTTTTTAGTTTTTTATCAAATGAAGTACGTCCCGTCTATTCGGTAAAACGGTACATCTTTACATCATCTTAATAGAGCTTTGCACCTGCTGGAATATGGTCATCAACCATCAGAAGATGGAGCTTTTCTTCGCCTTCTTCTTCGTGGATAGCACTGAGGAGCATACCGCAAGAGTCAATGCCCATCATAGCTCTCGGTGGAAGATTTGTGATAGCGATAAGCGTCTTTCCAACCAGTTCTTCAGGCTCATAATAAGCGTGAATACCGCTTAAAATGGTTCTGTCTGTGCCTGTTCCGTCATCAAGCGTAAACTGTAACAGTTTCTTTGACTTCGGTACTGCAACACACTCTTTAACCTTTACTGCACGGAAATCTGACTTACTGAATGTATCAAAATCAACAAATTCCTCAAATAAAGGCTCTACCTTTACCTTAGAAAAATCAATCTTTTCAGACTCAGTTTTTACATTTTTTTCAGGTGCTTCAGAAGCTGTATTATTGACATCATTTTTCTTATTTACACCATCTAAGGACTTCATTGTCGGGAACAGTAAAACGTCGCGGATTGCTGCGCTGTCTGTGAGTAACATCACAAGACGGTCGATTCCGTATCCGATACCACCCGTTGGCGGCATACCGATCTCCAATGCATTTAAGAAATCCTCGTCTGTGTGCTCTGCCTCATCGTCACCGGCTGCTGCATTTGCATCCTGTGCTGCGAAACGCTCACGCTGGTCGACCGGATCGTTTAACTCGGAGTATGCGTTACACATTTCCCATGTATTGATGAAAAGCTCGAAACGCTCTACCTTTGTAGGATCGCTCGGTTTCTTCTTGGTAAGCGGAGAAATCTCAATCGGATGATCCATGATAAAGGTCGGCTGGATCAGTTCTTTCTCACAGAACTCCTCGAAGAAGAGGTTGATGATATCACCTTTCTTGTGGCGTTCCTCGTATGCAATGTGATGCTCCTCAGCAAGTTTCTTTGCTGCTGCATCATCTGCTACGGTATCAAAGTCGATTCCGGTATATTTTTTAATCGCATCGTTCATGGTCATGCGTGTAAATGGCTTGCCAAGGTCGATCTCGATGCCATTGTAGCTGATCTTTGTACTTCCGCAGACTTTTTCTGCAAGATAACGGAACATGGACTCTGTCAGTTCCATCATGCCCTCATAGTCTGTGTATGCCTGATACAGCTCCATCAGTGTGAACTCCGGGTTATGACGGGTGTCAACACCCTCATTGCGGAATACACGGCCGATCTCGTATACACGCTCAAGTCCGCCGACGATCAGTCTCTTTAAGTATAATTCCAGAGAGATACGCAGTTTTACATCCTCATTTAAAGCATTATAATGTGTCTCAAACGGTCTTGCCGCTGCTCCGCCTGCATTAGATACAAGCATCGGAGTCTCAACCTCCATGAAATCACGGTCAGCTAAGAAATTACGGATCTCTTTTAAGATTTTGGAACGTTTGATGAATACTTCCTTGCTCTCCTGATTCATGATCAGGTCGATATATCTCTGGCGGTAACGCATATCTGTATCAGTCAGTCCGTGGAATTTCTCCGGAAGGATCTGTAATGATTTTGACAGCAGTGTCATCTCCTCAGCATGAATAGAAATCTCGCCTGTTTTGGTACGGAAAGCGTATCCCTTTACGCCCCAGATATCGCCGATATCAGATTTCCTGAAATCTTTGTAGATCTCCTCACCAATATTGTCTCTTGCAACGTATACCTGGATACGTCCCTTTAAGTCCTGAATATTGCAGAATGATGCTTTTCCCATCACACGTTTGAACATCATACGGCCGGCAATCGATACCTGCTTGCCCTCCATTGTTTCAAAATTGTCAATGATATCGGTTGAGTGACTTGTCACATCATATTTTGTGATGACAAACGGATCTTTTCCGTTTTCCTGCAGTTCATGCAGCTTGTCATAACGTACCTGAAGCAGCTGATTTAAATCCTGCTGGTTATTGTTCTGCTCTGCCATGTTTATCCTCCACTTGTTTTATTCCACGGACAGACGGTCTGCCCTTGCGTTATATCTCTTAGTTTGCTCTGTGAATTGAAAGCACTTTGTATGAAAACTCACCTGCCGGTGTCTCGACAGTAACGGTATCACCCACCTGTTTGCCAAGCAGTGCCTTACCAACCGGCGACTCGTTTGAGATTTTACCTTTTAAGCTGTTTGCCTCGGTAGAACCAACGATCTTATATTCTAATTCCTCCTCAAATTCGCAGTCAAGGATCTTTACGCTGCATCCAATGCTTACTTTATCTAAGTCAGCCTCTTCCTCTACAACTACTTCTGCGTTCTTTAAGATTTTCTCAAGTTCTTCGATACGTGCCTCGATATCTCTCTGCTCATCCTTTGCAGCGTCGTACTCAGCGTTCTCAGATAAGTCTCCCTGCTCTCTTGCCTCTTTGATCTTCTGTGAAACTTCTTTTCTTCTTACAACTTTTAAGTTCTCTAATTCGTCTTCCAGTTTCTTGAGTCCTTCATAAGTCAGAATGTTTTTCTTGTCCATTGCATTTACCCTTCTTTATAATAATTATTGTTCGGTTCATGTATACGGCGGCACAATACTTTGCACCAGACGCTATGAACGATAAAAAGCCTTCTCAAATCTGTCCTGCCACGGCGCCCCCGTTTTCTTTTTTGGTCTCTTAACAATCACAGTATTATAACCGATAGGCACTGCTATGTCAAGATTTTCAGCTGTCCGCCAGGCTCTTTTATGGATGGGGATATAATGTTTTCCCAGCGCGATCTGTTTTTCATAAAAGGCACTGTTCCACTCAAAATCAAACAGGAAAATACTGCTGCATCCCACCGTTTTTTTTGCCAGTCCAAGGCGCTTTTTTGATACGATAAGCGAAACCAGTCCGTTCTTCTCATACATTGTCTCTGCAAATTCCCTAAAATATGCAGCCCGGTCCGTATAAATTGTAAGCGTGTTTACGTCATCCCCGATCTGCTCTAACACTTCAAGTGCGCCTGCCGGCTCAAACATGCCCGCTCCCTCCTGCTCCTCATCGATCACCTCGACGACTGCACGCTCCGGCTTTACGTCTTTTGCCATAAGAATCCCCTCATACACCGGTTTAAAATCATATAAAAACTCGTTGGAAAAAGACATCGAACTTCTCCCTGCAATATCCCTTTTTCCATCTTTATGACAACGTTTCCCGTTTCATTACTTTCCCCACGACTTTCACTTTATAAAGTTTGGACGTAAAAAAAGGTGGTTCACAACCTACCGATCGGGAAATGGCAAACCTCCTGAAACAGTGCCTCCAGCTGCTCATACGTCTCCACCTCATTGATCCTGCCGCGCAGCTTCGAAGAATTGCGGTAGCCGGACGTATACCACGCCGCGTGTTTCCTGATCTCACGGATCCCGGTGTATTCGCCTTTAAACTCAAGCTGCATGCGCGCATGCCTAAGAAGCATCTGCGTCACTTCCTCGAACGTCGGTTTCGGAAGTTCTTCACCCGTCTTAAAATAATGAAGGATCTGCGCAAAGATCCACGGATTTCCCTCCGCACCGCGTGCGATCATAAAGCCGTCACAGCCGGTCTGTTTCTGCATTGCGATCACGTCCGCCGCCGTTAAAATATCACCATTTCCGATCACGGGGATAGAAACTGCCTCTTTTACCTGTCTTATGATATCCCAGTCAGCCTTTCCCGAATAAAATTGTGACCTTGTCCTTCCGTGGACTGCCACTGCTGCAGCACCGGATTCCTGCGCAATGTGAGCCATCTCAACCGCATTGACATGTTCCTCGTCAAATCCTTTGCGGATCTTGACCGTAACCGGCTTTTTGATTGCACGGGCAGTCTTTTCAATGATCTCCCCGGCGAGCTTTGGATTTTTCATAAGCGCAGAACCGTCGCCGTTGTTGACCACTTTCGGCACTGGGCAGCCCATGTTGATGTCTAAAATGTCAAATGGTCTGTCCTCGATCTGTTTTGCAATCTCACTCATGATATCCGGGTCAGAGCCAAACAGCTGCAGCGACACCGGATTCTCGCGTTTGTCGATCGTCAAAAGTTCTTCTGTATTTCTGTTTTTATAAAGGATCGCCTTTGCGCTGACCATCTCCATGCACAGCAGTCCCGCTCCCTGTTCCTTGCAAAGCAAACGAAATGGCAGGTCTGTCACGCCTGCCATCGGTGCTAATATCAGGTTATTTTCTAACGTTACATTTCCAATCTGAAGTCGTCTGATTTCTCCCATGCCACCATTTCCTAAATAATTCGCTCTCTTATACCCGATCCGGGCATCCTGAATCTCCCGGTCAGATATCTCTTATTTCTTAATCTTACCTGATTTACGGTTCTGCTTCTTATAAATAAGGTTCATTCCCTTCAATGTCAGGTTCGGATCATACACATCGATCACATCTGTCTCATTTGCAATGATACGTCCCAATCCACCGGTTGCAACAACCTTGACCGGTCCCATGTCAGCCTCTTCGATCATATGTTTCACGATATATTCCGTCTGTCCGATCTGTCCATATACAAGACCAGCCTGCATGCTTGAGATCGTCTCTTTTGCCAGAATACTCTCCGGTTTGCGAATTTCGATCTCCGGCAGTTTCGCCGCATCTTCCCACAGTGCCTTTGCAGAAATGCGGATTCCCGGTGCAGTTACCCCGGAAACAAATGCTCCGTTTTTATCGACCAGATCATAAGTAGTGGCAGTGCCAAAATCAAGTACCAGTACCGGTCCGCCATACAGCTCATATGCTGCTGCCGCATCCACGATACGGTCTGCACCGATCTGCCGCGGGTTCTCGGTTACCACGCGGATTCCTGTTTTGGTACCCGGCTCCACAATGATTGGATTGATACCAAAATATTTGATGATCGCACCCTCTAAGGAATGCATAACATTTGGAACAACAGAAGCTATGATTGCATCCTCGATGTCATCATGTCTGATCTTATTCTGCTCTAACAGATTTGACAAAAGCATTCCATACTCGTCCGAAGTACGCGGCATCTTCGTCGTGATACGAAAAGTTGCCATTACCTCATCCCCACGGAATACTCCTACAGTGATATTTGTATTTCCTACGTCAATCGTGATTACCATCGTATTTTCCTACCTTTTTCTTTACATTTCTGATTCGTCCACACCAATATATAACACTTTATAATACATCTCTAAAGCGCGAAGCAGTTCTTCTTTTGTGCGCTGCAGCTCACGTATTTTTAGTCCGCATCCGATCTCATCATACAAAAGATCATTCTCATCACTGGAAGTACGGAACTCTAAATTGCCTTCCTCATCAAAGACGACCTGAAAAATACCACCGATATCCTCCGTGAAAAGGACACACATAATCTTTAATTCATCTTTGATCGAGTCCGGCAGTCCCTTAAAATCCTGATTCAGATAAAATTTTTTATTGTAAGCGCTCGCTCCGCAGAGCACCACTTCTTCTCTCTCAGACATATCCGTATACTCCTCTCACGGAAACTTCGCCGGAGGATACCAGTTTTCTGCCTTCCCAGGTATCCACGATCAGCTCACCATGCGGCGTGATTCCCATTGCTTTTGCCTCATAAGGTTCTTTGGGATCTAATACCCTGACCTGTTTTTGCATATTGATCAGATGTGCATTATATTCTTTGACCAGACCGCTTAAATCTTCGGTTTCTAAAAATATTTCATAATAACGTTCAAACTGTTCTAACACTGCCTCGATCAGCTCTGCACGGTTCACATGCTGTCCGGTCTCCATCAGAATCGAGGTCGCCACCTGTTCAATTTCTTTTGGAAATGACTCATTCTGGACGTTAATACCGATACCGATGACAACATGGTTGATATAATCTAACTGTGCGCTCATCTCCGTTAAGATTCCACAAACTTTTTTGCCGTTCATCACAATATCGTTCGGCCATTTGATCTCTGCTTCCTGTCCAGTTTTCTCCGAGATGGCTTTCGATACTGCAAGCGCTGCTATGAGCGTCAGCATAGAAGCGCGATCCGGTGCAAAATCCGGTTTGAGCACCAGAGTCATAAATATCCCGACACCCGCCGGTGATTCAAATCCTCTTCCACGGCGGCCGCGGCCTGCTTCCTGTTTTTCCGCAACAACCAGCGTTCCAGTCGGATGTCCTTCCTCCGCAAGCTGTTTTGCCTTTGTGTTTGTGGAATCAATTGTATCAAAATAAAAAATTTCACGACCTGCCCACTTTGTTTTCCGGATGCTTTCCAGTTCTGCCGTATTCAGGCAGTCCGGTGTCGACACGATCTTGTATCCTTTATTCTGCACTGCCTCGATCACATATCCAGCCTCTTTTAACTGCTTCACCGCTTTCCAGATTGCAGTGCGCGATACTCCAAAGTGCTCACACAGTTCCTGACCGGAAATATAATCATCGGCTTCCTTTAATGCCGCTAGTAGCTGTGTCCTCATCTGTTTCCTCCAAAATATCCATACCCGGTACACTGTTCTTTGCTCATCTTACATTTGTGTGCCAGCACAAATTTTCACACTAATCTCCAAGCGTTGCAAGCATCACTGCCTTGATCGTATGCATACGATTTTCCGCCTCGTCAAATACGACAGACTGTCTGCCCTCAAATACTTCATCCGTTACTTCCAACTCACTGTAACCGAATTTCTCATAAACTTCCTTGCCGATCCTGGTCTTTAAGTCGTGGAATGCCGGCAGACAGTGCATGAAAATGGCACCCTCTTTTGCATTTGCCATAGCTTCTTTATTTACCTGATATGGCATCAGATCGTGGAGACGCTCCTCCCAGATCTCATCCGGCTCACCCATGGATACCCAGACATCCGTATAAATAACATCTGCATCTTTTGTTCCTTCTTTAACATCCTCTGTCAGGGTAATAGAAGCGCCCGTTTCTTTTGCAACACCTTCGCAATACTCTACCAGTTTTGCATCCGGGAAGTATTTTTTGCTTGTACATGCAACAAAATCCATACCGAGTTTTGCACAGGTCACCATCAGGGAATTACCCATATTATAACGTGCGTCGCCCATGTAAACCAGTCTCACACCTTTTAATCTGCCAAGGTGCTCACGGATCGTCAGCATATCTGCAAGCATCTGTGTCGGATGAAACTCGTTGGTCAGGCCGTTCCATACCGGTACGCCTGCATATTTTGCAAGCTCCTCGACGATATCCTGTCCATATCCACGGTATTCAATACCATCAAACATACGTCCTAACACACGGGCGGTATCCGGGATGCTCTCTTTTTTGCCGATCTGGGAACCTGACGGGTCAAGGTAAGTAACATGCATGCCGAGATCATGTGCTGCCACCTCAAAAGAGCAGCGTGTTCTGGTGCTTGTCTTTTCAAAGATAAGTGCAATATTTTTTCCGGTCAGGCTGTCATGCGGGATGCCCTGTTTTTTCTTCGCTTTCAGATCTGCCGCAAGGTCGATCATGTATGTAATCTCTTCCGGTGTAAAATCCATTAGTTTTAAAAAATTACGTCCTTTTAAGTTCATGTCCTTTTCTCTCCTTTTGCATGGCTGCGCATATTTTCTTTTTATGCCACAACGGATGGTACACCATGCGCACCATCCGTTCTGATAAATTTTTCTGATTTTATTTATGATCTGCTGCAATTTCCGTAACAGATTTTGCAAGACCTGCGATTCCCTGGATCTCGGACGGAATAATGATCTTGGTTGCTTTTCCGTCTGCTGCTTTTGCAAATGCCTCTAAGCTCTTTAACTGGATCACATTCTGATCCGGTGCAGCTTCTTTGATCATGCGAAGTCCGTCTGCATTTGCCTGCTGGATCTTTAAAATAGCTTCTGCCTGACCTTCTGCCTCGCGGATCGTTGCCTCTTTCTTTGCCTCTGCACGTAAAATTGCTGCCTGTTTCTCTGCCTCTGCGTCAAGAATTGCAGATTCTTTCTTACCTTCTGCAACGAGGACTGTTGATTTCTTTTCACCCTCTGCACGCAGGATCGCTTCACGTCGCTCACGCTCTGCCTTCATCTGTTTCTCCATCGCATCCTGGATCGCTGCAGGCGGGATGATATTCTTTAACTCAACACGGTTGACTTTGATTCCCCATGGATCAGTCGCAACATCTAAAGAAGATCTCATCTTCGTGTTGATTGTCTCTCTCGATGTCAGTGTCTCATCAAGTTCAAGATCACCAATGATGTTACGCAGTGTGGTTGCTGTCAGATTCTCGATCGCCATGATCGGATTTTCCACTCCATATGCATAAAGTTTCGGATCTGTGATCTGGAAATATACAACGGTATCAATCTGCATCGTTACGTTATCTTTTGTGATAACCGGCTGTGGCGGGAAATCCACCACCTGCTCTTTTAATACAACTCTCTTTGCCACACGGTCGATAAACGGTGCTTTGAAATGAATACCTACAGACCATGTTGCGAGATAACCTCCCAGACGTTCTACCACGCATGCAGTCGCCTGTGGAACGATCTTAACACAGGATACTGCGATCAGCAGTGCTACAATAATTAAAATAATCAGTGCTACAATTACTCCTGGCATATAAAACTCCTCCCTAATTCAATTTTAAATACAGTATACTATCTGTTTTGTGCCTTTATTCATATTACTATATTTACTTTGAGATTACAACTAATCTTTTCATATGCGGTTACCAGATATTTTTTTTCTTCTAAAATGCCTGATAAGCACGACAACGGTTCCCACCAGAAATGGAAATACAAATGTGCCAAAGCGGTACAAAAGCGATGCCGATCCCGCCATGCCTGTCCCAACGATTCCGGCAAAAAGTGTCGTAAACACAAACTCTGTAGAGCCAATTCCCGCCGGAGACGGAATCACCGCCGCAAGCATAACGGACAGTGACGTGATCGCAAGCACCTGCGACAGAGTCAATGCCGGATTTCCCTGAAACTGGACGCCTTTAAAAAGAAGATACGGGATTCCATACCAGAAACAGCATTTCAACAGACAAAGAAAGATCACGCCTGTGGTTGCTTTTTTATTTTTCAGTAAATGCTTCGAGGCATCCTCAAGCATCATGCACTGTCTTTTGATCTCCGCTTCCATTATTTCAAATCTTCCGTGGAATTTTTGATTTACGATATCCAGCAGCCGGAAGATCAGCCGGTGGAATTTCTTTGAACAGCAGAACAGGAACAGACCGATGGTGATCACAAATGTGACCGCATATCCGCCTGCTAAAAGTCCCGCGTAATCTCCAAACCAGCTTTTCATAAATTCCCAGTTCATCACAAAAAGAATCGCGGAAAACAACGCTATGCTCATTTTATGGAGTGCATACTGTATCATATACAGCCCAAATCCACCGCCGTATTCGATTCCCTGCTCCCCCAGATAAATGATCGCCGCAACACCAGAACCGCTCCCCAATGTCGCCACCCGGTAAAAAGAGCATAAAAACGCATTCGTAATACCATTTTTACATGCAAAAGACGACCGATACTGCTTTGCGAGCACGGTCGTGATTATGCCTTCTATGATCTGATATACCGCTGCCATCAGGCAAATGCCAATGACAACGGCCGGTGATGTTTTCGTAAGCTGTTCTAAAATCGGTCCTGCCGAATCGCGGAATGTATATACAATGATCCCGATGACCGCCAGTACCAGTCCCCATTTTAAAAGCTGCTTCTGTACTTTACTGATAACAATCGCCCCTTATTTCTTTTTGAAGTTGGTGTATCCTTTTTGTTTATATGGATGCTCTTTCCAGAGTCTGTCTGCCGTTTCTTTCCATTCACATGCATATGCTTCGCATTTTCCACATAAATGTTCTACCGGCTCTGCCTCCTCAACATCTGTGGAGTGCGCACCTGTTTCATGTACCATACGCTGTAAGATCTCAGGATTCTCAAGCATCGGACATGGGCGCAGCATGTTGTCGTTGAATGGCTGGTTATCTCTGTATGCCATGAACAATGGCTGTTTCAAACATTCTAACAGTGATTTTTCACGGATATTTGCACCGGAATAATGAATGAATACACATGGCTCCACGTCACCCTTCGGGTTGATATGGCAGTAGTTTCTTCCTCCTGCAATACATCCGCCTACAAACTCACCATCATTCTGGAAATCCATAACAAAGATTTCTTTTCCACCTTCCATCGCACGAACCTCACGGATTCTGTGATAGATATATTCACGCTGTTCTTTGGTCGGCATCAGATCCGGAGCAGCTTTCATACCTACCGGCATCAGATGGAAATACCATGCAAAACGGCTTCCATGCTCGATCAGAAGATCAAAAAATTCGTCAGATGTAACAGCATCCATGTTTTTGCTAGTATAGCATACACTGTTTCCGAAAATCAATCCGTTCTCATGTAAAAGATCCATTGCATGAAGAACTTTATCATATACGCCCTCTCCACGGCGGAAATCATTCGCATCTTCAAATCCCTCAAGGCTGATGGATAAGGAAAGGTTGCCGACACGTTTCATATCATCGCAGAGTTTCTGATCTACGAGTGTACCATTTGTATAGCAGTGGAATGCACAGTCATTGTGTTTCTCACAGAGTTTGATGATGTCTGCTTTACGAACCAGAGGCTCTCCACCGGTCATCATGTAAAAATAAATACCAAGTTCTTTTCCCTGTGTTACGATGCTGTCAAGTTCATCAAAGGAAAGATTTAATTTATTACCGTACTCAGCTGCCCAGCATCCGGTACAGTGAAGGTTACATGCACTTGTCGGATCCATTAAGATCAGCCACGGGATATTACAGTCATGAACCTCTCTCATTTTACGGATGGTCTTTGTTCCATAAAATGCAGCCTGAAAACCAAGGTTTAATGCGGTCATTTTTGCAACATGCGGATCTGTCTCATCCAACAGACGATTGACATAGCGCATCCATTTGTGATCCGGATTCTGGATCATTTTTCTTACACCATCATAAGCTTCTTTACGGAAGTTATCTCCCATAAATTTCTCTGTAAGATCTACGATCTGTAACAATCCTTTCTCACGATCCTTGTTCAGACTTTTCAGTGCAGCATCGATTGCGACGCTGAATGCTTTTCTCTCTACTGTCAGTGCTAAATTTGCCATAACTCCGACCTCCGTTATTTTTTTCACATTCTTTTACTAGAAGCAAGTATAAAAAAATTGCACTCTTTTTTAAATATGCAATGACTTTTTAATGTAGCCATCTAATATACAAATTTGCTTTTTTGTCTATTTTCCGACTACATCAGGCAATATTTGCATAGCATTCATGTGTCATCATGTAGTATTGATAACTATGTTGTATTATATCATTCCAATAAACTTTGTCAATCAGCGATTATTACTTTTTTCTTAAATCTTAACTACCATGCTTAACAGTTCTTTCCAAACTGGTTATAATAACGATGGTTCATTTCATGGAAAGGAGATTTTTAATCATGCCTGGATATGTTACCCATTATATATTCGGAAGAGAGGTTTATCATAACCTGAAAAATAATTCTTTAAAAAAGAATCTTTATTATAATCGCGCTGCCTACGGTCTCGGACTTCAGGGACCGGATATTTTCTTTTATTATCTTCCTTCCTATGTGTTAGAAGGTCACAATATCGGTGCTCTTGCCCATGTCCGCGAGACCAGTGCCTTTTTCCAGGGTCTGATTGAAAGCCGTAACCAGTTTTCCTCCCGCACGGATCTTAACATTGCAGAAGCCTACCTGATTGGTTTTCTCGGGCACTATACCTTGGATACAATATGTCATCCGTATATTTATGCCATGACACACTATAAGGATAAAAAGGAAAACGCCTATTTTTCAAGACATGCCTATCTGGAAACAGATATCGATACCGCACTGCTCGATTTAAAACTGCACCGCCAGCCCTGCAATTTCCATACCGAGGACACGATCCGGCTGACACACCGCCAGAAACATGTTATTGCAAGTATGCTCTATTATGCCTACCGCTATGCCTTTCCGGATGTCAAATTCCGCAAATATACCATGTACCTTGCTATTTTTTCCATGCAGCTTGGTCTCTGGCTGATGCACGATGATTCCGGAAAGAAAAAGGCCATTGTCCGGCTGACGGAGCGGATCTGTCTCGGATATCCGCTGTTTTCACCACTGATCCCGAGTGATACCTTGTTTTTCCGCACGGATCCATTTAATTTAAGACATGCACTGTGGAAAAATCCATGGGATTCTTCCATTACTTCCAATGAGAGTTTCTTTGAACTGTATGATAAATCCAAAGAGCTGTACCTGTCCCGGATCCATTCGCTGTATGCTGCACTTCATGCAGGTGCTGATTCAGCAAGGCAGGACGCTGCTATACAAGATTTTTTGCAGGAATATGGAAATCTTTCGTTTCACAGCGGGTTGAGTGCTACGATTCCGAGCTGATTGCCTGAAGTAACGACTCTACAATTTTCTATGAAGATCCATGTGACAAAAGGCAGCTCACCTCAAATAAAAATACCGCGCAAATCTGCGCGGTATTTTTATTTCTGTATTTTGTTTTTGTATATTACTTCTGATAACAGGCTAATAGGCTGTTTGCAAAGTGTACCTTCTAGTGTTTATTTATCACTTCCGCCAAAGAAGTCACGGATCTGTCCCTCAATGATTTTCATCAGTCTGGTGCGCGCCTCAAGGCTTGCCCACGCAATATGAGGGGTAATGATCAGACGGTCGCTGTCCTTGATCCGTTTCAATGGATTTTCTGCACTCATCGGTTCTACGGTAAGTACGTCAAGTCCGGCTCCTGCGATCGTTTTATTTTCCAACGCATCTGCAAGATCTCTTTCCACAACGATCGGTCCTCTGCCGAGGTTTAAAAAGATGGCAGACGGTTTCATTTTAGAAAATGCCTCTGCATTCATCAGCCCTTCTGTCTGCTCTGTCAGCGGCGCATGTACGGACACGATGTCTGATTTTGCAAGCAGCTCATCAAACTCCACACGCTCATAACCCGGCTGGTTATTTTTCCCTGTTGTAGAATAGTAGATCACATGGCAGCCAAACATTTTGGCAATGTCCGCAACTCTTCGTCCGATCGCTCCAAGCCCAATAATTCCCCATGTCTTACCATTCAGATCATGGAATACATTATCAAAATGGGTAAATGTGATATCTCCAACGTATTTTTCTGATTTGACATAGTCATCATAGTATCTTAATTTTTCCCAGAGATAGAATAACAGGGCAAATGTGTGCTGTGCCACCGTCTCCGTGGAATATCCGGCAACATTTCTCCAGGCAATGCCATGTGCATCCAGATATGCTTTGTCCAGATTGTTCGTTCCGGTTGCAGTCACGCAGACCAGTTTTAAGTGCTCTGCCTCACCGATCGATGTCTCATTGATCTGTACTTTATTTACGATCACCACATCGGCATCTTTGGTGCGCTCTCTTGCCTCTTCCGTTGTGGAAAATCCATATTTTATAACTGTTCCAAGTTTGTCGTACCCGGAGAGATCAATGTCTTCCCCGATAGTTTTTGCATCCAGAAATACAATGTTCATCTTTTTTCTCCTTTGCATTATTTATTCAAATAGGCGCGAAGGGCGTCTGTCTGTTCTGTGGCAATACGATAACCTTCATCATAAAGCCTGCGCAATTTTATGGTATCCGTCTCCGTCCTGCCAACTCCATAGGTCGACTCCGGTGCGATCACAAATACTTTTTCCTCTTTCTCTAACTGCATCAGTTTTTCCATGGAAACATTGTAGCGCTCCGCGCGAAGTTTCATATCCTCCACGATCTTCGGATATCGCTGATAAAGACGGTTCATAACGCCTGCCGCCTTTTCCTGTGTCTTTACATAGCCGCGTTCCCTTGTCAGAACAACAACCAGTTTTTCACAGCCCATTTCCATAGCATGTTCATAAGGAACCGAATCTGCAAGTCCGCCGTCCAGATAATAATGTCTGCCGATCTTTACCGGCTGAAAAAGAATCGGCAGTGAACAGGTTGCGATCAGCAGATCCTTCATCTCTTTCCCACGCGGGACTTCCATGTATTCTGCTTTTCCTGTGTGAATATTTGTGACTGCCGCTTCAATCTCTCCTGGAAAACGTGCCAGAGCATCATAATCAAGCGGAAGAAGCTCATTCGGTACTTCTTCAAACACAAACTTCGTATTGTAATACGCATGTTCTTTGCGGTTTAGCAGATGGCGCATACCCATATAGCGCTTATCCGCCATATATTTTTCCATCAGTTCCAGATTACGTCCTTTCTGCCCGGAAAGATACGACAATCCATATGCCATTCCAGCGGAAACACCGATGTAATAATCCGGCATGATATTTTCTTCCAGAAATTTATCCATTACTCCACAGGAAAAAACCGTGCGGTTTGCCCCGCCTTCAAATACCATTCCAAGTTTCATTTCTATTTATCTCCATTCATCTGAGGCATATCACTGCTCTCCGTCACATAAAGAGTGACACCCTTGATTTCCTTTACCATCACGATCATCCCCGGCTCGAAGGTCTTTTCATCATCCACCGAGCGGGCTGTCCATTCCAGACCATTCATAACCGCGGTTCCGGTTCCCCTGACATTATCAATCTGCTCTGTGACACAGACATTTTTTCCAACTGCTTCCTCATAATTTGTCTTAACCAGATGCGGTTTTAAATATTTCAGAGCCCAGGGTCTTGTAAAATAAAGCAGTACAAATGACACTGCTGCAAACACGATGATCTGTCCCGTGATTCCCATTCCAAATGCCGCACAGATCAGTCCTGCAAGACTTCCTCCTGCCAGCCAGATCGATGTCAGACCAACGGTAGCGATCTCCAATACCACAAAGAAAATGATCAATGCCAACCAAACTATTATCTCCATAATCTTCTCCCTCCTGTCGTAATATTTCTGCTGTTTCTATAGTAGTATAACGCAAATAAATTTTCAATGCCATGGTTAATTATCTACGCTTTTCGACCGAAACATATAACAGATGATTTTTAAGGAGGTCTTTCTTATGGCCAATACCGCTTATGTCGGAGCCGGAACCACACTTGGTACATCCTATTATATGCGTCGTTTTTATGCAGCAAATGCGGATGCACGTACCACCACATCACGCAGTAATCTGTCCAATTCCACCCTCACGGGTGCCGATTCGCATGCGCTGCGCCGTGCGATACGTTCCCTTGGCTCATTTACATATGATGACGATAATGAAATAAATATCAAAAACAGTGTTTCAGCGTTCATCAGCACCTACAATAATATGATAAACTCATCCGGTGCATCAGACGACCGTACCGTCAAAAACACCCAGAAAAATCTGAAGAATCTGACTGCAGAGTATGAAAGCCAGCTTGACAAGATCGGTATTACCGTAAAAGGCAACGGCACGCTCGAATCGCGCAGTTCTCTTTTTGGTTCCGCGGATATTTCAAAATTTGAGTCTCTGTTTTCTTCAGATTCAGAGTACATGCAGCGTGTCAATTCCTATGCCAGACGTCTGGAAAACAGAAGCAATATTCTGACACAGATCGAATACAATGATGCACTGGCAAAGCGCAATGCAAATAAACAGACATCCTCGTCTGTTTCCGACAGCACCACCGGCAAAACCGATTCTGCTGATACCGGTTCTACCGCTGTGAATGCACTTAACATCGCATCTGTTACACCGGTAACTGCTGATTTAAACACACTGCTCAACACCGGAATCGGCAGCAATGTGAATGTCATTTTATAATTTGGGGGAATCTATTTCCACTGCATATTTACTTTCAACGCATTTCCACTGACACTGATGTCCGCATAACTTCCGCAGACAAGCGGCATCATCGGTGGGATATGTCCGATATCCGCATCCATAATGACCGGTACCTGATACCCGGCAAGCAGGTCTGTAACCGCATGGTACTGGTCTAATCCCATCATTTCCTGTCCGAACACCGCCGGTCTTCCAATCAAAAAACCTTTTACATGCGAAAACCATCCGGCATGTTTCATCTGCCAGACCGCCCTGCGGATAGACATCACATTCAGATCACAGGACTCTAAAAACCAGATGATTCCGTCATCCTGATACTTCTCTGTAAATTCCTGTACTTTATCAAACTCTGTTCCCAGCAGGTTGACCAGACAATCCATGCAGCCGCCAAGCAGTCTTCCCTGCATGGTGATTTCTTCCTGTAATTCCTCTGCCGGCTGCACCAATGGTTTGTACTGCACATTATTTTTCTGTCTTTCAGGCAGACATACCATAAGTTTTTTCTCTTCTGTCACATTGTATGGTTCAAGCGGATGTTCCTCGTCTTTTTTTCCTTCTTTTTCCCACAGTGCATAGCCCTCTATACTGCTTTTTTCTCCACGCAGAAGATGATAGGCATCCCAAAGGCTCTCATGCCACGGTTCCATGCCGAATGCCGCCGCACATGGTCCATATATAGATGCTGTATCGCACAGCGTGGCAAGCAGGAATGTCATATTAGTATTATCGGAAAATCCCATATACCACTTTGGTTTTGTCACCCTGATCCTGTCAAAATCTACTTTGTCTAAGATTTCACACATCAGTTCACCGCCGCCACAGGAGATCAGTATGTCATTTTTATCGCTGCAATAATATTCTGTCAGCTCCGCCCCGCATGCTTCCGGAGTGCTGCTGATGCCGATTCCTTCCGACGCATAACAGTTTGGTCCAAGTTCTAATCTATGTCCCAGTCCGGTAAATTTCTTCTGTGCATTTAAAAATGCTGTATGGTACGGCTCTATACTGCAGCCAAAAGATGGTGCCACAAAACCGATCGTTCCGTTTTCCGGTAAAAATTCTGGATATTTCATATCGTTATCGTTTCCTCCAATGTTTCTCTCTCTCAGTTTACACCGTCAAAAAAACGGTTGCAATCTTTTTTCGTTTTGCTATAATAATTAGTAGTTATTTCATTACGGGCAGACATAGTACATCGGTAGTATATCAGCTTCCCAAGCTGAGGAGGCGGGTTCGATTCCCGTTGTCTGCTCTCTTTTATTTTTCATAGAAGTTCTTATTTTCCCTTGTGACACATTGACAATATAATATATTTACCCAGGCAGCCGGTGGACGGTTGCACCTGCTCCTCCGAGTCTTGATATAGGAGGACGGCAATATGGTTACATACTCAGACTTATTTACATTTGTTATCCTGATATGTGCGATCATTACGCTTGTTAGAGATAATAGGAAAAAAAACAACCCCTATTTCTTTTGCAAACTCTTATACACCTGCACAATTTCCTCCAGATCCTCCGCAAGCCCCTCTTTCGACAACACCTGCTTCGCCTGCATGCCGTAGCTTATCGCCGCCTGTACATTTTCCAGACGGTCATCAAAAAACAAACATTCAGATGGATTTAACTCATATTTCTCGCAGAGTGCCGCATAAATCGCCGGATCCGGTTTTGCTTTGTGCACCATATAGGACACGATCAGTCCGTCAATATCATTCATGAAATCCGCGTATTCTGTATGCTTTTTGAATAATTCCTCTGAATAGTTGGATAGCAGATACACCCCGTACCCCTGCTTTTTCAATTTGTGTACAAGTTCCCAGACTGCAGGTCTTGCTACGGGCATATACTCTCCATGCCCGATAAACCAGCGGATCACCTTTTCATCTGCCGGATATTTTCTACAATAACGCTCAATGATCTCCTGCTGCGGGACGGTTCCCAGATCAAGCAGTCCCCACAATCCTTCCGGATCATCAAACATTTCCGTTCCAATGCGTACTGCTTCCGTTTCTGTAAGACCATAATCCATCAGCATATATTTCCACCGGTAGGAGAGTAAAACATCCCCCACATCAAAAATAATATTTTTTATCTGTTCCATAATCTTCCTCGTTTCTATCCTTTTAGGGACAATGCACAGTCACACGATCTCCATCTTCAAACTCTCATTTTTTAATTTCGACTGATTCTAACACAGAACGGATTCCAATGTCAAAAATACCGCATCTGTCCATTGCAAAACAGATGCGGCAGCCGTCTTATACCTGATTTCCCACAATTTTATAATAACTTCTTGATGTAACTGCAAAGACAGCCAGATAGATCAGTCCAAATACCAGCACTGTGCCTGCTAAGCACCATGCAAACAGGGTTCCGTTATACAAAGCCACCAGTGCAAGCAGTTTTTTCAGCATCGGATATGCTGCTGCAAGATGACATGCTGCCGTGACGAGCGGCAGGAAAAATACCGTGCGCACCTGGGAACGGATCGAGGCCTTTACCTCGGCGTTGCTCATTCCGACTTTCTCCATGATGGCAAACCGTTCTTTGTCTTCATAACCTTCGGATATCTGCTTATAATAAATAATCAGTACCGTGATCATCAAAAACATGCTTCCCAAAAACAATCCAAGGAAAAACAAACCGCCATTGCTTGACTCATAATCTATGCGGCCCTCCGCTCTTGACACTACGTTGCAATCCAGCCGCATGATCTGTGGATTTGTCTCATCATTCTGCCATTCATTGAGGTGCTCCCGCACAGCATTTGCGCAGGCAATTTTTTCTTCCACAGATCCACTCATATCAAAGTTCATCATATAGGTAAGGTCAACTTTTCGATCTTCCCCATAGGCAGCCGTCTCCATATCTGATAACTGCTGACGCATCTTTTCTAATGCAGTTTCATCTTTTGCAATCACGATTACAGTACCTCCCACTAATTCCGTCATTGCATCTTTCCCCGGAATTTTCATGGTCTGTTCCACCGGATACTCATCATCACCAATCACAATGCTCTCCAGCTCATACACAGGATCTGCCATTATTGCCACGCTTCCATCTGAAATATCCGGGATTGATTCCTGCATATATTCCTCAAATACCTGTTTTGTCATAACTTCAAGCATATACATATTGGAAAAATCCATATTCGAACGATCCAGTGCTATAACCTTATTTCCAGACAGCATGACTGCCGCCCCCGCATAGATTCCTTTTTGTCTGCCTGTTATTACTCTGCCATTTTCTTTTATCACATTTTCAATCTCATCTGTCATCCGGTCAAATGTCCCGGAATCCTGCTGTCCATCCGGGTCATAAAACAGTACTTCCAGCTCTGCCGGATACTGTGTTTTTAACTCATCTTCAAGTCCGGCGTACATACATACTGTCATAGAAATCACAACCAGTACCATTGTTGACAAAATACAGATATTTGCTAGTCCCACAGCATTCTGTTTCATCCGGTAGATCATGCCGGAAACCGTTGTAAAATGTCTGGTCTGGTAATAATAACGCTTGTTTTTCCGAAGTAATTTTAAAAATGCGATACTGCCGGCATTAAACAGCCAGTAGGTTCCGATAATAACCAGCATGACTGCAACGAAAAACAGAGTAATCGCCTTTACCGGGTTATCCACAGTGATTGCCATATAATAACCGGCTGCAATACAAACTACTCCAAGCACTGCCTGCAGAATTTTGGTTTTCGGTTCACGTTCTCCCGTACTTCCGCTATGCAGCAATTCCACCGGATTTGAAAGCCGGATCTGCATCAGATTGTAAAGAAGAATACATACATAAATGGCACCAAAAAGTTCTGCGGTATGAAGGCATCCCCATCCTGAAATGTAAAACGGAATTGCTGCATCTAATCCGGTCAGCCGGTACAAAAACATAGTCAGTAATTTCTGGAATACGATACCGAGTATCAGGCCGCCGCCAACTGCGATCAGGAAAGAAAAAAACGTTTCCCATGCCATGATTTTGGCAATATGGATTTTTTCCATGCCAAGAATATTATAGATCCCAAGTTCTTTTTTTCTGCGCTTCATAATAAAGCTGTTCGTATAAAACAAAAAGATACTGACAAACACACCTACGACGATCACTCCAAAGAAAAGAACCATCTGGACACTGGTTCCTCCGCGCATCTTTGAGAGCCCTTCATTCCCCTGGATCGCACACATCGTATAAAACATCATGGCTGACAACATTCCTGCGATCACATATGGCAGATAAAACTGTCTGCTGTTTTTTAAGTTGCTCCATGCAAGTTTCAGATAAAGTTTATTCATGACGCTCACCACCTGTCGTTAAAATAGTGAGTGTGTCGGATATTTTCGCATAAAGTTCCTCGGTACTCATATCTCCGCGGTACAGCTGATGGAATACTTCTCCATCTTTGATAAACAGCACCCGTTTCGCATGACTTGCTGCCTTGATACTGTGTGTTACCATAAGGATCGTCTGTCCATCCTCATTGATCTGGTTAAATAATGCCAGGATACTGTCGGTCGCCTTCGAATCAAGTGCCCCGGTCGGTTCATCCGCTAAGATCAGCTGTGGATTTGTAATCAGTGCACGCGCCACTGCCACACGCTGTTTTTGTCCACCGGAGATTTCATACGGATATTTTTCCAAAAGTTCTTCAATTCCAAGTTTTTTTGCAAGCGGATATACTTTTGGCTCCATCTGCTCCGGTTTTACACCGGCAAGTACAAGCGGGAGCAGGATATTGTCCTTTAAGCAGAACTGATCTAATAAGTTAAAATCCTGAAAAACAAATCCGAGATGATCCCGTCTGAATGCAGAGATCTCTTTCTCACGGAGCGTCACAATATTTTTCCCGTTCAAAAGGACTTCTCCCGCAGTCGGCTTATCCAGTGCGGCAAGAATATTGAGAAGCGTCGTTTTTCCAGAGCCGGACTCTCCCATGATCGCCACATACTCGCCTTCCTCCACCGAAAAATTCATCGATTTTAATGCCTCCACCTGGTTTCCTCCAAACCGCGTGGTATATATTTTCTTTAAATTATTTACCTCTAAAAGTGCCATATCAGGTTCCTCCCCGTCTTTTCTACTCTCATATTTTTTCTGCTGCTGTAAGCATCGTTTTTACCGCAGCAATTTTATTTCATTTTCTCAAGGACTGTACCCAGTATAGCAAAACAGGGAAATGTATGCCATCGAACCAGCTTACATTTCCCTGCCGTATCTTACATTCCTGTAAGATTGCATTTTTATTCCATTATACATTCTTACCTGAAATAGCCGCTTTAACCAATTTTTACAACCGTTCCCACCTCTTCTTTTGAAGTAATGGAAAATGTGTGACCCAGTTTCTTTAAAATACGGCTGCACAAATACAGACCGATTCCACTCGAATGCTGTCCCTCATGTCCGTTACAGCCGGTATATCCCATCTCACAGATACGCGGCAGATCCTCTGCCCGGATCCCGATTCCGGTATCCTCAATGACAAGGCGAACCGATTTCATGCCGCTGTTCTCCCCATCATCTTCTTTTCTATGAGATGCTTTCTGCACTGGCACCGACATGGTTCCATCCCCATCCTCCAGATAAATTTTAATACCGCCTGTTTTTGTATATTTGACCGCATTCGATATCACCTGTTCTATGACAAATGAGAGCCATTTTTTATCGGTGATCACCGTTGTTTCAACCGGCTCATAGCTCAGACTGATTTTTTTTGCAATAAACTGCCTGGCGTATTTTCTCACGGAAGTCCGTATGATCTCATCTAAATCGGTCTCCTCAAATACAAAATCCGTCGTTTCCGAATCAAGACGCTGATACTGCAATGCCATCTCCACATACTGTTCAATCCCAAACAGCTCGGAAAGTTCCTCTGTCATCTGCCCCTCATCATTTTTATTCTGAAGCAGAAGCCGCAGTGCTGCGATCGGTGTCTTGACCTGGTGAACCCACATGGCATAATATTCCTGCATATTTTTCTGTCTTGTGGCTGCCCGGCTCTGCGCCCCTGTATATTCATCCGATAATATCCGAAGAAGCTTCTGGTATTCATTTTCCAGCAGGTCTGCATTTTCCGGCATCCCGTCCGTGGAGAGCATGATGGTATGCTCTAACTCCTTTACCTTCTGATAATGCCTGTAATACCTCATCGCATCAAAAGCCAGAAGTATCAGCAGCAGAAACAGTGAAATAAATATTCCATAACCAATTTCTGCGAATGGTATTTTATTGAGCATCATCGTGATGATCATGATCGTTTCACATGCAATGACAATGCACAGCCAGACACCAATTCTTTTTACATAAGAAATAATTCCGCTCATCCGATCTGATACCCGATTCCTTTTCTCGTTACAATAAAATCACAAAGCCCCACTGATTCCAGTTTTTTCCGCAAACGGTTTACATTGACAGAAAGCGTATTTTCATCCACAAAACTGTCACTCTCCCATAATTTTACCATCAGCGTATCTCTTGATACAACTTTCTGTTTATTTTCCATGAGTACCTGCAGGATCTTAAATTCATTTTTCGTCAATTCTATTTTTTCCTGCTCATAAAATAATGCTGCCTCTGTCAGATTCAGCATGGCACCCTTATGCTCTAAAACAGCACTCTGTCCTGTAAAATCATAGGTTCTGCGAAGCATTGCCTGTACCTTTGCAGTCAGCACCTCAAGATCAAATGGTTTTGCGATAAAATCATCTCCGCCCATACTGACTGCCATGACAATATTCATATTATCCGACGCGGACGATACAAAAATAACAGGCACTTTTGATACTTTACGGATCTCACTGCACCAGTGGTAGCCATTGAAAAAAGGAAGTTTCACATCCATCAGTACAAGCTGCGGATCAAACGCCGCGAACGTACCGGCCACATTGGAAAAATCTTCGGCACAGCATACCTCATAATTCCAACTTTCCAGATGAGTTTTGACACTCCGTGCTATACTTTCGTCATCTTCTACAATCAAAATACGGTACATGGCATTTACCACAGTTCTGCCAGCTCATAAATAAGCTTCTCTGTTTTCTCCCAGCCAAGACAAGGATCTGTAATGGATTTGCCATAGCAGTGCTCTCCAACTTTCTGGTTTCCGTCCTCGATGTAACTCTCGATCATCAGTCCCTTGACCAGCTTATGAATATCTGCCGACATCTTACAGCTATGCAGTACGTCCTTGCTGATTCTGATCTGTTCCTCAAATTTCTTACCGGAATTGGAATGGTTTGCATCCACGATAACTGCCGGATTTGCAAGCGGATTGCTTGACGAATTGGCATCCTCATAATGCTCCAGCAGATTCTGCAGATCTTCGTAATGATAATTCGGAATATTTCTTCCGAATTTATCCACATAACCTCTCAAAATTGCATGCGTATATGGATTTCCCTGTGTTTTTACTTCCCAGCCGCGGTATAAAAATGTATGGCTGTTCTGTGCAGCAATGATGGAATTCATCATGACTGCAATGTCACCGCCGGTTGGATTTTTCATACCTACCGGAATGCCAACACCGCTTGCCGTCAGTCTGTGCTGCTGGTTTTCCACGGAACGTGCACCTACTGCTACATAAGAAAGCAGATCTGACAAATATCTGTGATTTTCCGGATATAACATCTCATCCGCACAGGTAAAACCGGTCTCTTCCACTGCACGTTTATGCATCTGGCGAATCGCTATGATTCCTTTTAACATATCCGTTTCTTTTTCCGGGTCCGGCTGATGCAGCATACCCTTATAACCGATTCCAATCGTTCTTGGTTTGTTCGTGTAAATACGTGGAATCATAAAAATCTTATCTGCAACTTTATCCTGTACTTTGCGAAGTCTTGAAATATAATCAATTACCGCATCCTCGTTGTCCGCAGAGCACGGTCCGATCACCAGAATTAATTTATCTTCTTTTCCCTCAAAGATTGCGCGGATCTCATCATCACGCTCTGCCTTAGTTGCAACAACCTGTGCACTTACCGGATATTCTTCCTTCAATTCTGCCGGTGTCGGAAGTTTCCGTAAGAACTCCATTTCCATTTCCATTTTGTCCTCCGTTTCTGCGCCGTTTTTCTATATCAGTTATCGATATCATCCTGTTAAAAGACATTTTGTACTCTTTGCGCTGACTTTTTTATTTATATCAATAGATTTGCCTGTAAAACATTGAATCTATTGTGTTCATAATGCGTTTTTCTTTTTCACTTTAAAGCATTGCAGTATGAAGTTCCTTTAAATAATACTTTGTTCTTTGTGATCTGTCAATCCCTTTTGAATAATTTAACAGCTTCTTCCTTAACATAGGAAAACGCGAAAACAGGTATTCCGTTTCCGAAATACCTGTCTAAAATCATATTATGCCGTTTTTAATAAAATACATGGTTTCCAATTACAACACCGGCGCGTCCGGAACTTGCTCTTGAGAAACAGGTTGCACCACCAGTGTTATCAGAACCGCCCAATGCCTGTTGTGCTGCCTGTACGCAGCTGCTCTTTGGTCCGTTTGCTGCGATACTCGCAACCATTCCCTGTCCTGCCGGCGGGAATTGACCGCTCTGGTAAATAACACCAGAAATACTGGATGGATATGCACCGGAACGAAGTCTGTTCATAACAACTGCCCCAACTGCAAGCTGTCCTTCATAACATTCATTTCCTGCTTCACACTGGATCAGTGCTGCAAGAAGTGTCACATCATCATAAGATGCTGAAACTGAAGCATTCTGTACGGTGGATGTCTCTGTAGTCTGTGCTGCTTTTGCCGCTGCCTCTTCCTCAGCTTTCTTTGCTAATGCTGCCTTTTCTTCTTCGATTGTAACTGCCTCGCCAAGTGCAAGTTCTGTCGTAACATAATCTGCACTGACATATGCGGTCTGTCCTTTATATTTTACAGCTACCCAGCCATCTTCTGCCTCAGCATCTGTATCGACCGTCAATGTCGTTCCTTCGGAAACTGCAGTGATAACGGACGCATCCTCGGACGCTTCATTTCTGACACGAAGTCCATTCGTATTGACCTGTGCCTCTGTTTCAACATTTTCCTGTGCATAGGCAAGTGCGTCCTCACCGGATACACAATAATCATTGTTGACATATCCGTCTACATCACCGGATACCACATGAGTCCATGTATCTCCGCTCTCGACAACATCTGCCACATCACCTTTATATAATTTACCGATAATCTCTGCATCCGCATCGCCAGATGCCCTGACATATAAAAACTCATCAACATCTGCCATCAGACGGTTCTGCCACTCAGCATCTTCTGTATTCTCCGTATTCCCGGCATCCTCAGCATTCTCGATGTTTTCTGTCTCTTCTGTATTCTCGGTCTCAGTGTTTTCTGTATTTTCTATATCTGTTGCGTTTTCTTCAACTGTTTCCTGTATATCTTCTGTAGTACCCGCATCCTGTGCCGTGCCATCTTCCTCTGATTCAATCTGTGCAGATTCCTCTATGGATGCTGCTTCATTCTGTACTACAGATGCATTTTCCAATGTATCTGTATCTTCCACTGCCTGCGCTTCCTCATCTGCTGAAGCAACAAGTATGGTCTGGGAGTGTTCAATCCCTGCTGCTGCCATCTCCACTATATCTGTGTTTATCTGGTTTAACTGTGCAACAACACCTGCTGTCCCATCTGTAGCTAAGTCCGTCCTTGTGTCTGCTACAACCGCTACTGCCTCTGCTGAAACTGTACTGGCTGCATCTGCAATCGCGCACATCACTACCATAGAACCGGCAAGCATGATTCCGCTGATTGCTCTTTTTCTTAAATTCATAGAAAACCTCCATCAGTGTTTACCATCTTATGTAAATAGTATTACACCTTTGTTTCGTTTTATTCATCTTTGTTACAATTATTACGGATTTATTACAATGAGGATTATAGCAAAGCAAACATGAAATGTCAAGCATCTGACATTTTATTCCAAATTTTACGAAAAAACCTCCTCTATAACATCATGGATCACGGTCACGGACTCTGCATTCTGCTTTCCTTTCTCCAGACCTTGCAATACCTGCGTCTGGTGTAAATCAGTGTCTTCCTTCAGCCTTATTTTACCGGTCATTTTTTCATGTTCGTTTTCTGTTCTATCTTCGGTTTCTTTTTGTCTGTTTTGTTTTTCTATTTGCTGCAATCTTTTTTCTATTTCCCTGTTCATCATAAGGTTTTTTCGCTCTGTTTTTTTTATCCTGTGTAATACATAAATCAGAAGGATCAATATCACAATACTGCTTCCCATATAAAACCATTCTGCATATTCTGCCATAAAGGTTCCCATCTGCTCCATGTATACCACCTCTCTTTTCCGGGACTTATCAATAAATTTATGTATTGTCCCTTTTTCTTATTAATTATAGAAAGAACAGAACCATTTGAAAAGGTCTTTCGGCCGTGTTTTGACCGCAACTTCCGACATTTTTCCCTTTCAATTCTTTGCTTTTTATCAATTCTCTCTCTTCCTGTTTTCCATTTTATAAGTCTTTTCTTGACTTTTATGCATAAGGGTATTATAAATAGGGAAGTGCAAAATGTTACAGGAAAGGGATTATTCTATGAAAAAAATCGTAATGACCGGGGGCGGCACTGCAGGACATGTCACACCAAATATCGCATTGATGCCAGCCTTGCGAAATGAAGGTTTTGAAATTTCTTATATAGGTTCCTATGAAGGAATTGAAAAACGGCTGATCGAGGAACAGGGTGTTCCTTACTATGGCATTTCTTCTGGAAAATTAAGACGTTACTTTGATCCTAAGAATTTTTCAGATCCATTTAAAGTATTAAAAGGATATGCGCAGTCGATCCGGCTTTTAAAAAAGATAAAACCGGATGTCGTTTTTTCTAAAGGCGGCTTTGTCTCTGTCCCAGTTGTTTTAGCTGCAAAACACTGCAAAGTTCCTGCCATTATACATGAGTCTGATCTGACTCCGGGACTTGCAAACAAACTTGCCATTCCGAGCGCAACAAAAGTTTGCTGTAATTTTCCTGAAACACTTTCTTATCTTCCGAAAGAAAAGGCGGTACTGACCGGTTCCCCGATTCGTCAGGAACTTTTAACAGGAAATGCCGACTTTGCTTTTTCGCTCTGTCATTTTAAAGATCACAGTAAACAGACAATTCTGATCGTTGGTGGAAGTTCCGGCTCCCGTGTAATAAATACAGCGATCCGCGGCCTGCTTCCTGAACTTTTGAAAAATTATAATGTGATTCATCTCTGTGGAAAAGGTAATCTGGACGATACATTAACTGCGACAGATGGATATGCACAGTTTGAATATGCCAACAAAGAGCTTTCCGATATGTTTGCTCTTGCAGATCTTGTCATTTCCCGCGCAGGTGCAAACGCAATCTGTGAACTTCTTGCGTTGCGCAAGCCTAATATTTTAATTCCTCTTTCCGCCGCTGCCAGCCGTGGAGATCAGATTCTGAATGCAAATTCGTTTCGTTCCCAGGGATTTAGTTATGTGTTAGAGGAAGAAGAACTGTCAAACACAACACTTCTTGAAGCAATTGAACATGTCTTCCACAAAAAGGAAGCATATATTGAGGCAATGGAAAACAGTAACAGCCGTAATTCCATTGATACGATTATCGGACTGATTTTAGACGCATCTAAAAAATGATTTTTAAGATAAGAGGAACGGATATATATTTTTTATATGTCTGTTCCTCTTTCGTTGTATAACTATGGTCAAAAAACTGATTATTCAGCAATCTTTTTACATCTTTAAAGAATCTCTGATCTCCGCCATCTCTTCTGGTGTAAACTCTTCATGATCCCAGATCAGAATATCATTATTTTTTGCATTCTTATAACGAGGGATCAGATGCATGTGAAAATGAAATACTGTCTGTCCAGCAATTTCATGATTATTCTGCACAATATTAAATCCATCGCACTTTAAAACATCCGTCATATGTTTTGCAAGTTTTTTTGCAAGCTGCATTGCATGTCCTGCAGTCTTTTCATCAATCTCATAAATGTCTGCATAATGTTCCTTTGGCAGGATCAATGCATGTCCTTTTGATGCCGGGCTTGCATCCAGAATTACTTTGAACTCATCATCTTCATAAATCGTATTGGACGGAATCTCGCCTCCAATAATTTTACAAAAAATACAATTTGCATCTCTCATTTTATCTATTATCCTCCATTTCCGTGCATCTGCACTTCCTTTTATTTGCGTAATCAACGTATTTGCTGCGACGTCCTGCAGATTTTGTGCATCAATGTGCGAAATTAAACATGGTATCTAACATACGCAGGATCTTAAAGTTTCCTTTCGCAGTCATTTCCCCTGTCATAAATGCTCTCTGAAATGTCATCCGTCCATCTACGATACTGTCCATAACTTCCGGTTTTAATTTTGCATAGACATCAATATTTTCTTCCTGGCCATAGTGAATGGTAAGCTCGCCTTCATTTACTTCCAGAAACAGCGGTTTTTTCCTGCCCTCTATAATAAACAGATATCTTGCCCTAAATTCTGGCTGCGGTGCAAACTGTGCACGAAATGTTTCAATATAAGCCTCTTCATCCTCTTTTTCGGACTTACCAAGCATTCCCTTAAACATCGTTGCAAGTTCTTCGATATCTTCCTTCTGTTTTTTCACATATGTGTCATCCGACACATACTTTGACAACTGCTCACTCTCCTGTGGGGTAAGCTCTAACTGAGGAGTCCTTAATATGGTCTGTTTTACTGCCTGATTGCTGGTTGGAAGACATTTTACTTTCTGCGAGATCGTCCGGTAAAGATTTTCTGCTTTCTTCTCAATCAGAACGGTATAGTCCTTATTCATCTCAAAACTGACAAGATCCTCAACATATCCGCAAAGTCCCGGGCATGGCTGTCCACCTAAAATCTCCCATGCACTCTGCAATGTCAGTTCGCCCTCGCGCTCTCCATATGTTGTAGACATGACAATCGGCTGCATATAAGTCGTTTTTATCTTTTCCTTATCGCCATACAGCCAGCAGGCATCCAGGAACTGCTGCATGTAGCCGCCTATCCCAAGCCACTCGATGGTGGTCGCAAGAATAATACCATCCGCATCTTTCATCGTTTGCGGAAGCGTTGCGATCTCATTTTTATGCTCATAAATATTAATGCGTTCCACTGTCACGCGAAGTTCCTGCAATACTTCTTCCATTTTGTTCAACACATATAATGTAGGATCATCTAACAATCCCCGTCCACCATAATAAATGTTTACTTTCATATTCTACCTCTTCCTGCATGTTCACCAAATACTGTTTTCAGTATATAAAGTTTTATTCTTATAATCAACAATTTTCCACTTTTTTGTGGTATAAAATCATCGCCGCAAGAAATCCGGTAAGAATTCCTCCAACATGACACCAGTTATCAATTCCAATTGTGGAAAAACCATAGTACAGACTCAATACCGCCATAAGGATCATTCCTTTTACCGTTAAACCTTCAAATCTGCCCCGATGTCTTATCACTACCCAGATCAAACCGCCAATCGTGCCAAACACCGCACCGGATGCGCCTGCTGATACTGCATAATCTCCGCTGTATAACATCATAAAATAGGATAATAATCCTCCACCAATTCCGGATAACATGTATATTACAAACATTTTAAAATGACCTGCTGCCCGCTCCAGTCTCGATCCAACACAGAAGAATATTACCATATTGTTTACCAGGTGTGGTAAACCAAAATGAATAAACATCGCTGTAAATATCCTCCACCACTGATGATTGATCTGTATGAACTCCGGGTACATTCCGCCATGGGATGCAATATAAAACGGATCCTGCGTATCTCCCAGAATTTCCAGTATCAGATATACGATCACATTTATGGCAGCAATCGCTATCGTAGTATAGGAGAGTCCCTTCAGAGAAAAACCTGGATTTGTACTTCCGGTACTTTTTGATTCGGCTCTGCAATTCTCCAGTGCATTTTTAAGTCCCCAGAAATCCCCCGGCTGATTCTCATAAATGATCAGTCTGCCCTGCTTCATGTCGTAACCCCAGACGTTTTTTTGCATACAGCATAACTGATGCATCATATCCGTATTATTACCAGACAGCAGTGTAAGCAATTCCACATGATAAACCGGATAGCCTTCCGGAAAATCTGCAAGTCTTCCCTGCGGATGATAAAACAGATCCATCACACGTTCCTGCATTACCTGATGCTGTTCTACTGTCAAAGCCTGTGTATCTTCCAGCGATATCATCATTACCACATGAAATCCCTGCTGGTAGTATTTATAAAAAACGCCGATATTTTCCGGCTGTACCCTGCAAAACCGGTAACCTTCTGTAAGTATTGCCTGTTCTATCTCTCTGTTCATATATTTGCCCTCTGATTTAATTATAGCCGTATTTATTGTGCATGTTTTCCACACATAATATGAACTTGCTAAAGTTCATTATAACGTAGCAAAAAAAGATTGCAAATATGTATGTCTTTTTATTTTCTTAAATAAATCTAAACTTTTCGTCCGCAAACATAACCGTTTCCTGCGCCTGAAGGCTCATTTTTACCCTGCAATTCAGTAACTCTCCGCCTACCATGGTCCCATTGGAAGAATTAAGATCCTCTATAAAGTAAACCTCCCCTTTTCTGGTGATCCGCGCATGATGCCTGCTCACTGTTCCACTCGGTATCACACCATCACAATCCAATTCACTTCCTATAATATATGGGGTATGATCTATCGAAAGTTCACTGCAGGTGCCATTTCCTTCATATTTTAGTATTCCATATTCCTTTTTGGGTAGATCAGCAAGTAAAACAGTTGGATTCTGCTGGTGCATGTTAATTTCTGGTTCCGGTTCAAATACAAATGGCTCCACTTTTTTCTCCGGTATTTTTCCCCCTTGTAATAATTTACGGATCCTTCCAAATATGTTCTGCTCTTTTTGCTGCCACAAACGCAGGATCCCTTTTTTCTTATTTTCCACAGGAATCGACATATACTCAGACTCCTCTTCCTTCCACACCGTCTCTGTAATTTTTTCCGGTACATTCTCTGTATATTCAGCCTTTCTCAGTATCTTTTTTATTTCTGCAATACAGTATCCATCCATTCTGGTATATTCAAATAACTCATATGCCGTCTGAACTCCATTCACATTTTTATGGTCTAATTTTGCCAGAAGATACTCTAATAGCTCATGAAATGATTTTCCTATCTCCTTTTCATTTCCAAAATAACAGCAAAAACTGACATTTTCTGTCTGATTGTCAAAAAAAATACTTTCCGGGCGCAGCAGCAATATATCCGGAGATATCAGCAAGCCATCCAGTACCTCCGCCATCGCAACAACCGCCTCACATATTTTAATAAATATCTCATAACTGATATCTGACAATTCCGCTAACATATCCACTGCCTGTTTTCCTGTTATGTCATACCACAACTGTGTCTGTCCGTTTCTGCTATTATACTCCGGCAATATAAGTTCCCTGGGTCTGTTTCTCCAGAGCATTTCTTTTTCCCATGGTTCTCCTTCTAATGCCGGTGTTAAAATCATATGACTGGCATGAATATTTCTGTAATAACTAAATTGAATACTCAAAATAATTCTCTCACCCTTTCCAGCTCATAAAACAATTTTACCGCATTTACTGTTTGATCTTTTATAATTCCCCCTGCAAGTGTTCTCGTCTCGTCATACAACTGCAGTCCAAGTTTCATAATAACGAAAAATAATAACATCGCCATTGACATAATGATTGCGGCCTCAATGGTAATGGATGCTTCCCATTCCTTCATTCCATCACCATTACGAACAGATAACCCGCCAGTAAAAAAGGGGCAAAGGGAATCCTGTAGGTTCGTCCTTTCCTTCTGATCACCGATAAAAATAAAGATGTTATCCCAGCTAAAAATAGTCCCATAACAAATACCTCCACATTTTTTTCAAATCCCAAAAATATCCCGCTGACCACCAGAATCATTCCATCTGCACGCCCGACACTTCCACCTGACCATAACCCAAAAAACAAGATCATCATTCCAATCCCCATTCCGAGTAAAATCTCTATGATACTCAACTCCATACTATAGAGATGAAATAAGAGTCCTATAATACCTCCGGTCAGTAAAAAATATATATTTATTTTTCTATTTCTGTAATCCTGAAATGCAGATATCGAAAAAAATCCAAGTATTAATGTATTTTGCAGCATTTTCCCATAATCCTCCTGCATTCTTCTAAGTTTCGCATCTACTGCATTTTTTTCTATTTCCCACTTCTGACAGACGTATCATATAAATTGTGCGTTTAATTCCACCACAATTTAAATCATAATGAAATCTGTTTCCCTGATCTGTAATAAACACCGTATTTTTGCCTTTTATTTTTTCCGCGCAGACTTCGCATTCGCGGTATTTTTCTCCATATTTATTTCTTTTATTCTTTATATCTGTATAATTAACAGCTGATATTGATAATTTCAAATATGTACATTCTCTCGATGTATGATATACACTCCCCTTTTCTGCCACATACACCCATATCTCCATATTACCGTTATCTTCCACCCATCCTGTCCACTTACGGCAAATGACATGCTGTCTGATTTTAAGATACGGCTTTCCGGGCAGCCACACCGGCATTTTGACACCATAAGATGCTACAAGATAAATTTTATCCTCCGTGAATTTTGATTTCAAAAGATTAATACCTGCCACTTTATTAACTACATAGTGGTTGATATTGTCACTTTTCTTTATATTTTTCTTGAAAAGTACATTTGCTGCAGCCATCCCAACGATCTTCTCATGATCTTCACCCTCCTGCGCTGCCATAACTGCAAGTTTACGCCCGGTATCATCCAATGCCTTTTGTACATCCATCTGAACCTGCATTACCCGGAAAAACATTAGAATCATTACAAAAAATAATGCCATAACCGGCAAGATAACAGCCGCCTCTAATGTAAATGATCCTTCCAGCCAGAGACATGGCGGTGTCTCCTGACGGCGGCAGGCCTCCGCCTGATGAGAAAGAATATTATTACTTTCCGGGAGAGATCCTTTTTTGTATATTTTATATTTCTTTTTTCCCTTCTCTGTAAGAAACACCGCCATATCCCCTCCTTATTCATTTATGTATGACAGTTTCTGTCTTTTAAAAAACGTATATCCCCCCATTTCCATATCTCCATATAAGCTTCTCTTTGCAAATAACGGCTTAGCTTCAAACCGCAGTTCGCAGATCATATTGTCTATCATATGATCCATTCTGGCATTTTTACCATTCTGCTCCTTTTGCATGGCAAGTTCCATGATATCCATCATACGATATGCCATTTTTTTCTCTTTCATCGCAAATAGCAGCTGTTTTATATACGCCTGATAGGATAAGCCGTTTTTACATTCTCTTGCTTTTCCCTCACCCGTCACTATTTCACCCAGCTTTTTTAGATCCGTGGTCCACTCTGCTGCACTTTTAATGAGTGAAATTTTTCCACCGGAAAGAAGAGTTCGCAGATCAAGTATACTTTCCACATATGCCCACGCTGCCACCACACCAATTTGAACAATCTTGACAACTGCCGGATTCCCGGAAAAACCGGCAAGTGATGTTGCAATCATTAATGTCTGATTTAATTTTTCTCTATCCGCTATAATATGTGCAACATTTGCAGCTTCGCGCATCCGCATCAGACGTTCTATGGATGATTCCAGGTTTTTCTTATCCGTATCTTTACCACACAGGATATATTCCATCTCATAAGTTAGATCTCCTTTTCCCGGCTCTGTATAATCCGAAAAATGTTTTCCAATATATTCCAGTACCATGACACGATCAGATACATTCATTTTTTCTGCCTTTTTCATATCATACCGCCCAGTTTCACACTGTCTGTTCGAAACCATATCTTTTGCTTCAACTGCTTTCGCCGATAAAGACGACATATCTGATACCGTCATTCCAAGGAGCGCATTCTGTTTTAATTGCAGGACAATCTGGATTGGGCTTTCCTTTTTGCTGTCTTCTGCATCCTGTGCGTGATTATTCTCATTGTCCTGGATGTTTTTTTCTCCAGCCTCCTCCTGCGGCGCACCCTCTTTGGCATTCTGATCCGCCTGTTCTTTTTCCTTTTTTGCATTTATGATGGCCTGATCTGCATCCTCTACACTATATTCTGTTTTTCCATCTGCCTCCGCCTTTTTTCCATCCTGATATTGCTGATACATTTTCTTTGCAACATCCTCCGGCAGATGCCTCTTCATATATGCAGATGCCTGACGCAGCATACCTGTACCATCATTATCCGTTGCAAACATATATTCCAGCAGGGAAGCTTCGCACAGCTTTGTTCGAAACACACTGTTTTCCCCGGTTTCAGACAAATTTCCAGCCACATAGTCCATGACACGGGAGCTCACTTTATTCTCATCAAACTGATCCCAACCATATGCACCATCCAAATACAGTAAATGATATTTATCCCATAATACCGTCTGATATTCCGCTGCCACACAGTCCATTCCTGTATCTGCCGCAAGGGTATCCATCATTTGCAATCCCGATACCCTTGCTCCTTCCAGTAATGCAAGCAGAAAAGATAAAATCAACAACAGACTCAGGGCAGAAAATATGGTCAGACTTCCTTCTTCCTCTGTCTTCATAACAATTTGTTACTCTCTATTGTTATCTTCTTAAGAATTTTTGTATTTAAGCTCTTGATTTTCGTGTTAAATACAACGATAAGCCCAATTAAAATAACAAGTATCAACACGATCTCAATAATGGCCACCCCGTCTTCTTCCCCTAAAAATTCTTTAAACCCCTTCATACAATTTCTCCTTTCTAATCTTACAATCCATAATTTCATGAAATGATCATTACACACTTTACCGGCAAATCCTTTGTTTTAAATTATAATTCCATGGAACGCATAGCTGGAAATGCCAGTATTAACATCACCGCACCGAGCATCAGAATCATCGGAAACAACATCTTTGTCCCGGCTTCCTCCCCCAGCTTTCGCGCCATACTTTTTCGTTCTTCAAAGGCATCTTCCGCCTCCTGCTCTAACAGCCTTGTCAGACCCCTGCTTCCTTTTCTCAGATTCTGCGCCAAAAGATTGCCAAATTTGCGGTAGCGGTAGCCGCCACATCTTTCTCCAAAACGCTCATAAGCACGTTCTTCCCCCATTCCATTTTTTATTTCAAATGAAGTCCGCTGCATCTCTTCATAGACTTCTTTTCTGCAAATTGTCCTTTTTTGCCGCTCATTCATATAATTTTCTGTCAATCTGTTCCATGCTTTAGAAACAGTCATTCCTGCGCCAAGTAAAAGTACCAGATTACTTACCATATCCGCATACTGCAGTTCCAACAACGCTTTGCGCTTCTTTTCTCTTTCTTTTTTACGCGATTGCTCCACAAAAGGAAGGATGATTACTATTCCCCCTCCAAGGAACAGAATTTTTTCAGATAAATGTTCTTTTTTGGTATTCCAGATCAGTTTTTTTCCGTTTAGCTGCTCCGGAAGTTTGATGCTATCCCCCGGATCTGCTGACTGCTTCTTTAAATAATTCTCTATTTCACGGATCATTTTGTGTTCTTCATCAAGCTCCTTTGGCATTACACGAAAATACCGTTCACTGATGCACTCTGATGATTCGCATCTTAACGTTACTGCAGCTTTTACCAGAATCCCATTTTCGGGTATATTTTCCTCAACCACTCTCCCTTCATCGTCCACTACATCATACGGTTCAAATTCCCAGTCTGCGCTTACCGCTCCCTCCTGGTAATTTTTTCTTATCTCTGCCTTTTCCCGCACTTCCCCATTGTTTTTCACAAATTCATCATCAATTTCCTGCTGTGCAGCCTCAAGTAATTTTTGTTCCTCCTGTTTCGACAAAATACGTTCCGGAACCACCACCTGATAGGAATACCCATCTAAAATACCTTCTGCATCGACCGTCATTTCTTCCTCATAATCCCCTTCCCCATATGATGGGCGCACAAGTTCTAATTCTATTCCACCGCTTTCCATTTCTTCTGAAATTTGTGCTAAAATTGCAAGAGCCGATACTAAAATCATAACAACTGCCGCACGTCTTACTTCTGATGATACTTTTTTTCTTCCCACAACCGGCACCAAAACTGCCACGCACAAAACTCCAATACACAAAATCATCCGTTTCTCCCCTTACACCCTGATATCTGAAATTCGTCTGTTTATTGCCATTGCCCCCACAAAAACCAATAATGCTGCACTCATGACAAGAACACCTGCCAGATTGCCATACAACGGATCGATAAATTCTCTTGATGCAAGATTCAGATAGGCGAGAATAAAAAATGGCATCACACTCATAATCTTCCCCTCCAGCTTCTTTCCGGCAATGACTGTATCCACTTCCCTCTCTACTTCTATCTTTGCGGATATGCGTGCTGCTGTTGTCCGGATAATCTGAGGGAAGTCTCCCCCACTCCTTTTTGCAAAACCAAAAATCTCTGCAAAACTTTGGATTTCTTCCACACCGCTCCGCACTGCCAGATCATGCAGAATCTCTTCTACATTCCGGTTTAATTTTATTTCTGCATTCATCTGAATCAATTCCTTAGTGATCATTGCCTCTTTTCCATACAGATCCATAATTTCCCGCTCCGCTTCTTTCCATGCATGTTCAATGGAATATCCTGCAAGCAATGCCGCTGCAACGGCCTGGATCGCATCCCGAAATTCAATCATCAGCTTTTTTGCACGTTCATCTCTTTTTTTATTTTTGTAATAAGAAACGATTAGATAATTTACAGGAATAACCAGCACCATTCCATACCATGAACGGTAAAACAGCCACGCGATCGCTGCTGCGACTGCCGTCCCTGCTGCCAGACACCCCAGTCGTTCCCACAGATTACACCGATATTTACGATAATCCATTTATTCTCCTGTACCAGGAAGTGTGATTCCTGCTCTTTTACATTTTTCCTGATTAAAAAGTGTACCTACCCGCTGTAATTCTCCACAGACTGTTTCTCCGTCCGATGGTTTTTCCACATAACGATACAGATCTTTCAACACAATCTCCCCTTCCTGCATACCAGTCACTTCTGTAATTGTCAGGACCTTACGGCTTTTATCCCTCATTCTCCCAAGATGAACCAGAATATCCAGTCCGGATGCAATCTGACTTCGTATCGCAGTAAGCGGCAGCTCCATTCCCATCAGCACCATTGTTTCTAAACGACTCATCATATCCCGACAGGAATTTGCATGCCCGGTAGATAAACTTCCATCATGTCCGGTATTCATTGCCTGCAGCATATCAAGCGCTTCCTCTCCACGACACTCACCAACCACAATTCTCTCCGGCCGCATTCGAAGTGCCGTACGGATCAGATCCCGTATCGTAATCGGTTTTACTCCTTCAAACATCTGATTTCTTGTTTCAAGTCTTACCAGATTTGGTTTGTCGACAAGCCGGAGTTCTGCCGAATCTTCAATCGTAATGATCCTTTCCTCCCTCGGAATATACTGGGACAGCGCATTTAAGAACGTTGTTTTTCCGGAGCCTGTCCCTCCTGATATAAATATGTTATATCCTGCCATCACAAGCACTTTTAAAAATGCTGCGGCTTCCTCTGTAATTGACTCTATCCGTATCAGATCTTCCATTAAAATAGGTGTTTGTGGAAATTTTCGGATAGATACTGCAGCACCGTCTATGGAAATTGGCGAAAGCACAATATTTACACGCGATCCATCTGCTAATCTTGTATCCACGATTGGAGATGCCTCATTTACCATACGGTTACTGTTTCCTGCCATCTGCTGTATCACATCACCCAATTTCTGCTCAGATGAAAAATGTGTCTGCGCCCGAAATAATTTTCCTTTTTTCTCATAAAAAATACGGGACGCTCCATTGATCATAATCTCCGTCACTTCAGGATCCTCTAATAATTCCTGAATCGCATCATACTTTCTTAAAGAATTAAACAATAAATGTTCTAATTGTTCCCGTTCTTTCAGAGTTAACAGATTTTTTCTGGAGTATTCTTCCACTTCCTTTTCAATAAACCGGCAAACTTCTTCATCATTTTGTTCTCTGGACAAGTCAAGTGCTGCTATGATATTTGATCTTAAATCATCAAATATTTCTTCACTCCACCTATATTTCTCCATAAGCATCCCCTGCCAGATAGTCTCTTATATAATCTCCAAATTCACTCCAGACAAGCTGTTCTAACATATTTCCCCCACCACGGATTCCTTTTGCGGTAAACGGAAGATTTACAAACTGTAACCGTTCGGACATTCCGTCCGGCTTTACCTGTTCCAGATAATGAACAAATTCCGTTTTCTGGCATTCATAGAAATATCCTTCTTTTACCGGACAATAAATACTGCTGCATTCTTCCAGAAACGCCGCTATGGATGGAATCCCAGTTCCAAAATCAAATACAACCGTATCAAACTTTGTATTTTCTTCCAGATGTGCCAGCAGTTTCCGGTAATCATCCATCTGAAACTCCCCCAGCTGCTCAGGATTGCGAAATGGTGCTACATACGAAAAATCTCCCATTTCATATATGCTCTGAAAAAACTGTTCTGATTCTGTTGTTCCCCTTCTCAATCGAAGGGTCAGATCCCCGATATCGTATTCTGCCTGACTGTCAAACAACTGTAAAAATCCGGTATTTTGCATCAGATTGATATACAATATCCGTCGTTGTTTTGCCAGTACAGAAGACAGTACCATAGAAAACGGCATCTGCATTTCATGACCGATTGGAGAATATACCCCTATTATCTCCAGCTTGGTTAATCTGTCTGTAAATGATTCCTTTCCCGCTTTTTTCCCTCCTGTCACTACCATCATTTCATGAAGGATCGCCTCCATTGGCTGATATTTAAAAATGACCGTCAGCTTTCTCCCCGACTGCAGATAAGAATTATCTTCTGACAGACGCTCTGGTATATTTTCTGACAGGATCAGCACGGTCATTCCCGACAAAACTGCCTGTTCGCCAAATTCTGAAAATCCACTCCCCAGCAAAACCAGATCAAATTTTTCATTTTTTATTTTCTGTAAAAATAATTCCGGCTCCGGAAATAAATGAACCGTAAATTCCTTTGCCTTATGTTCCATCAGATATGCAGCAAATCTTTCCCCGTACGTTTCATTCGTATCGCAGAATGCCACATCCAGTTTATGCAATACCCCACCCCCAGACCACGATAAAATATCCAATTAAAATTGCTGTTGAAAAATGCATGAATGTCTTTGTCCCAATTGCATAACCAACCGTTACTTTTTTGTAAACGATCTTTCCTGCTCCTATCACTGCCCCCACAACAAACGCCACAGGTATCAGATAGCAAAGCTGTGTCAGTGTCAGAAAACCTCCTGCAATGGAAAATAACTTGATATCGCCTGCACCCAGTATGCACAGACTAAATAAAAGAAATAATAAGATAACCGGAATAGATATATTCATCAGAAAATGAACTGCACCTGCACTTCCTTCCCCCAGCAGTCGAAATGCAAGTCCCCAAATTAATCCGGAAACAATCAGCCGGTTACTGATCCTGCCGTTTCCAAAATCCATCACCACCGCTAACGTAAGATGCGTCAGCAATGTAAGATTCATTAGTTCCCCAATTCATCACCTCTTTCGTAGTTTGTAAGTCGAATTATAGCAATGCTTTTTTTGTTTGTCCATACTTTTTTACAAAACAGCCTATCTTTGTAGACTATTCACAAAAATTTACATGCCAAAATTCCATAAAGCAGCGCAAACCCGCCTATACCAAGGATTCCAATTGTCAAAAGGCTTACCGGATTTAATCCCACGCTAATCGCTATTCCCTGTGAAGTAAAAAAATCATTTGCATAAATAATCCCGATTCCGCCTAAAACAATACGAATCATAAAATTTAACAGCATCTGTATTTTTTTCCCGATTACAACAATAAAAAGGACCATACCAAGAACTCCTATGATTGCCCATTCTCCCTGTATTTGCTGCATATAGATATCCTTTTCTCTTCTTTTTATCAAATTTATTCATCCGGACATATTTTATGCAAATAATTTCTTACAATTTTTCCGTTTTTTGTATAGAATGGAAATTTCGTGATTATACTAAAAATAAAGAATTTTTCAGACGGAGGAATATTATGTTTCGTTTTTTTCAACCAGAAAAAACAAATGATGCGCATTACACAGTGCTAATGAATGACCTCCATCAGACTGCGCAGGATCTGCAGGATGCATACCGTAATTTAGAAAATGTAATTGACCCGGACATGATTGATTGCTGCATTTATGAACTATATTCTGTGCAAATGCGCTATAAATTTTTACTCGCTAGTATAAAAAAAATAGAGGATTCCTATACTAAGAATCCTCTGGAAGTATCAAAATCCTGATACGTCTCAACCAAATCATTTTTTCCATACGTATATCCGGCATAAATCTGCTGGGTATTACGCATAAGCGGTGCGGAGGTATCCTCTTTCATTACCTCCGCAAACGCCGTGTAAAGTTTCTTCATCAGGTTCTCCGCAAGTTCAACCTCTTTTAAATCCCTTTTATACATTGCTTTTGCAAGTGTCTCCCTGCAAAATACATAGATGCGATATAACTCTCCTGCAAGTTCATAGGAAAAATCAAGCGATGAGATCAATTCACTGATAGTTTTTGAGGCATTCCGCAATGCTGTCTTATAATTTTCCCATTCTCCGTTATCATGTGCCTCTTTTGTATCTTCCATATATGCAAAAAATATGTCATAAATCACAATGACCAGACCACCCCTGTTACTCTGACTGATCCTTCTTGTAAAATCCATTATCTGTTCTTTTTTCAAAACAGATCCCTCCTGTTACTGCAGAATCTGCAATACCTGCTGTGGCAGATCGTTTGCCTGTGTCAAAACAGAGATTGCTGCCTGATTTAATACATTCTGATGTGTATAATCTGTCATTTCCGATGCCATATCCGCATCTGTCAGTCGTGACTGGGCTCCTGTCATATTTTCTTCAAACGTATCCAGGCTTGATACCGTACTCTCAAGACGATTCTGGTATGCACCAAGTCTTGAACGCACTTCACTGACCTTTGAAATGGCATCGTCAAACTGTGTGATACCTCTGCCTGCTCCATTTACAGTCGTCACGTCTGCATCATCAATGTAAAGGCTCTTGCAGGAAACCTCCGGAATACGCACTCTTGTTTCCTGATCCTCATTTGCTCCAATATGAAGTGCCATCGTTCCGATATCCGTGACATCAAAATCCAGCTTACCCGTATAACCTGCATCAGCAAGAAATGACATCTCAAATCCGGCTCTGTCTGTAACCGTAATCTTATTTCCATCTGTTTTTACCGTAGCTGTATCACCAAATCCGGTTCCATCACTCGGTTTTGTGAGCGTTACTTCGGCATCTGTACCGGAAGGTACGATCACTTTGCCATTCTGAATCTGTCCGTATACATAGCTGCCTTTATTCTCTGGATCTTCTACAACACTGTTTCCTCCGTCTGCTGTAAATCCAAGTGCATTAGCAAGCTGCTTATCATCAAATGCGATCTCTAAGATGCTTGACATTCCGTACTGTTCTGCGGTAAATGAAAGTGCTCCATTCTTTTCAATCTTAACGGTTGTTTCACCAGTCTCTGCTGCATTTCTGATCTTCTCAAAAGCCTCCGCATAGGTGTCGGCTGCCTCTATCTCTACTTTAGAACCATTAATACTCATTGTTCCGGACGCACCGACCGGTGCTGTGGAATTATAATTCTGATTTGCTGTTACCGGTCCGGCCTGTGTAGCTGCAGTATCAATGGAAAGCTGATACTGTCCTGCTTTCACATGATCAGAAATGTCCACTCTTGTTGCATTTTTGGTGTAAACCCTGGTATCTAATGAACCATCTAAAAGTGTTTTGCTGTTATACTCTGTATCTGTAGAAATACGGTCAACTTCATCTTTTAATGAAGTGATTTCTTTCTGGATTGCTTCTTTATCCGCCGGTGTCATTGTTGCATCACTCGCTGCCTGCACGGAAAGTTCTCTCATACGCTGTAAAATACTGGTCGTTTCACTCAGCGCACCATCTGCGATCTGAATAACAGAAATACCATCCGATGCATTCTGGGAAGCCCGGTTTAAACCATCAATCTGTGCTTTCATCTTGTTGGAAATAGCCATTCCTGCCGGATTGTCCTTGGAATGGTTGATCTTAAGTCCCGATGAAAGCCGTTCCATCGATGCACTTAAATTATCCTCAATTCCAAGTAAATGTTTATTCGCAATCGCTGCTGACACATTGTAATTAATTCTCATTCTGTTTCTCCTTCTATTGTCTCCGCCACGCATCCATGCTGTATTTCCGACATTCCATGTCCCAATTCTCTGCTGTATATATCGGTTTCAACACACTTTCTCTAAAGAGCAGATTGTTTGAAAAATCATAAATTTTTTCACGGATTCTCCATGTTTATTTTTTCGTACTTCCGTTGGAACTGATTGCAATCCCTGTCGATTCGTATTATAATGACCACATCCAGGCATAATAAGCTGTGATAAAAACTAAAAACACCTATTTTTTTATAAGGAGGACTATATGACACAGGTAACAAAATCTACTATGATCGGCGAACTGCTTCAGATTGACGAAAACATCGCGCCAATTCTTTTAAATATCGGTATGCATTGTCTCGGATGCCCATCTTCCCAGATGGAGACCATCGAAGAGGCCGCTATGGTTCATGGAATTGAGCCGGATGCTCTTGTAAAAGAGATCAATGATTTTCTTGCAAAAGACCTTGCATAGTAAGTTTGGAATACCATCTTACAGGTAAAAATGATTACATCAGAAAAGGATCGTGAAAATGATTTTGCTCATCTTCACGATCCTTTTCTGATATCAAACTGATCTATCGTTCATAAAATCATCGTCCGTCAGTTATAATGCGGCAAGCATCTGCAGCGCTTTTCCTTTTATCACCAGTCTGTAATGTTCGCCAAAAAAAGCCTCCGTCGCAGGTGAATATGCCTGCTGGGCTCCATACTCAGATAAAATATTGCACACCTTATTAAACTCCTCCGGTGACTGGCTGCTCTTACTTACCAGAAGATAATATCTGTGTGTTGCAACATCCTCATACAGGTCATTTTTACCTTTGTAAAAACCGCCTAACACAGCCGCAAGTTTTGACAGTTCAGTGAGATTCTGGAACATAAACAATTTCGTAATGTCTACAAGGACCTTGACCGGATCTTCTTTTTCTTTCTGACCGCCATCTGACGGTACGAAATTGCTATTCTGCTGCGTTTTTGCTGCATTTCTCAATTCCTGTTGTTTTTTGAATAATCCAAGTATATCATCTGCCCCCTCGGAAATCGGAGCATTTCCACCAACAATAGCATCGTCATATAAATCCTCAGGATCCGGATCAGAAAACTTGGAAAATCTCGTATCAAGCTCCTCCGGATACTCTACTTTTGTAATGACTAATATAATGGTATCTGCCGAAAGCGGAATCGCCTCTATCATCAGCGGAATATCATCTGCCTCAAACCCAAACTCGTATGCTGCCTGCTGCATCATGTCACGGAACAGCATCTTCGCTTTTTCCGTGCCATATGCCAACTCACTTAACTTGATCTGACGTTCTACTAAATCTTCTCTCGTCAGTGTGCAGCGAATCTGATTATCATTTACTTTTTCAATTTTCATACAATCACTTCCTTTTATCCGGAAAACCTTGTAAACTGTACATCTATTATAAACAAATGCAATATCGATGTAAAGTATACCATTATTAAAACTTTCTAAAACCATAACTGCTTTTTTTCTGTAACATATGCTGTATTATAAGCATTAATCTTTGTATATATTACACAAACATTACAAAAGAAGTTGCAATGTAAAATAATTCATGATATAAACTATGCATGAGATGCGAATATGACACGCCCAGAAAGGAGCGGATATCGCATAGATACCAAATTATTGTTTGGCAAATACCGTATCATTTCGACTCTTGGTGCCGGCAGCAGCGGCACTGTCTATCTTGCCGAACATCTCAAACTGAAAGTTTATCGTGCTATTAAGTGTATCCCCAAAGACACGGCACGAAACACTTCCAACTTTTCAGAAGAACAGCTTTTAAAGGAAGCCGGCCTTCTGAAGAATCTTAATCATCCTGGCATCCCCCTCATATATGATATCGACGAAGACGATCATTTTTTTTATATGATAGAAGAATTTATTCAGGGTGATTCACTGGAGGATCTTATTCTCCATCAGGAAATAATTCCAGAGGAACAATTCATAAATTACGGCATGCAGATTTGCGCCGTTCTTGATTATCTGCATCATTTATCTCCATACCCTATCCTGTATCAGGATTTAAAACCGGAGCATATTATATTATGTGGAAATCAGGTAAAAATAATCGACTTTGGAATTGCTTCATTTATTACCGTTTTCGGTAAAAATTTCCAGTTATACGGAACAGAAGGATATGCAGCGCCGGAAGCTCTTAACGGAGATACCGTAACTACAGCTTCCGATATCTATTCTCTTGGGAAAGTGTTAGAAGCACTCGCCAGAGCATGCACACCTGACTGTTCTGAAACACTCACGCATATTATAGAAAAAGCGGCCGACCGGAATCCGGATTCCAGATACCAGACAGCCACAGATCTTATGCTTGCACTGTCAGAACTTGCCGGGGAAAAAAATCCGGTCAAAAAAGGTCTTATCTTCCGACAGTCATCCAAAAAGAGATATTCTGCGTGTCACTCATTTGCACATCTCATAAAAAACATAGCCGTGATCGGCAGCCGTTCCGGTGCCGGTGCAACATTTTTTTCAGTATCCCTGGTAAACACACTGAATCACAGACATATTCCCTGCTGTTATATACCAATGGATCATTCTGACAACCTTATATCCATGACCCAGACAGGGATTTCGCTCACAGAACACGAGGGAATCTTTCAGTCAAAAAATTTTACCGCCACTCCCTGTTATGGTCCCGGAATTGAAGATCCTGTTTTACCATCTGTCATCCGGGTAAGGGATTTTGGCACTCACACCAGCGAATATTCTGACTTTGGTCATTTCGACCTGACATTTATCCTGTTAAGCGGCAGTCCATGGGATTTTGCAGATACACTGTCTTTTATCAGCCGGCTTGAAAATACTGGATCTTACATATATATCTGCAACCATGGCAATAAAAATGCTGCAAAAAAATATGCCAGATATCTGAAAAATCCGGTCTATTGTTTTCCTGAAGACACCAATCCTTTTTATGTGACTCCAGAGAAGGAACGTCTTATTATGCAAATTCTACAACGAAAGGAGCTGATACATCATCCGGAACATCGGAAAAACTGACTTAAATAAGAGACTTACCATAGGTATTTTAGGCTGCACAGCCGGTGCCGGTGTAACACACCTTGCAATTACACTTTCAAACCTGTGCCATTCCAAACTGCATAAAAAAACTGCACTGTTAGAGCTGCATAAGAGAAAAAACCTTTCAACGATTCCCTCTGAAACCACGCTCCCATGCAGATGCGGGTTTATGGGTGACCGGACTGTTTTTGACATTCATGGAGTAGATTACTATCCGGACATAACACCGGACGAACTGCCGGAGCTATATAATCAGGGATACCATATCCTGCTCCTTGATTTTGGAAGTTTTAATGAATGCTGTATCAATGAATTTCTGCGCTGTGACAGAAAACTTGTCATCGGAAGTCTCGCACCATGGAATATCAGGCAATATCGGGAATTATTAGAATCGATCAGTCACTATACAAACCTTGGGGAAGGTTTTTACTGTCTAACACGAACGGAAAGTCCAAAACAGATTCGTGATTTTTCCCGTCTTTATCAGATTTCCATAAGCAGTGTTCCATCCATTCCGGATCCATTTTATATAAAGAAAGAACACTTTTCCATTCTGCAGGAATTTATCTGCTGAAAAGTTTCTGCACAAAACATTTTTTTAATATATCACATAATTGTAACCAGCGAATTTCCTTTTGGGAACAAAGGACTTTGATCCGCTTTGTCATACAGTAAGTAATAACGGGGGATAACTACATTGGATTCTAAACATATGAAAAAGCTTTATTTAGAGCTCTCTTCCTTAGAACATATGGGGACAACCATCTGGTTCGAAGGTGTGCCAAGCAATTCAAAAGAGGTCACAGAAGAGCTTTCCGTCACAGAAGAAAATTCTTACATGAGAGATTATATATTCAACGAGGGGGTGTTAACAGAATTACATTTTGATAAGATCAAAAAAACGAACCTTTGATAACGGTCTGTACATTTTGCAGACAGATCCGGTATCATAACAGTTGACAGGGATGGAGTACCTCAATGCCCACCCGGTCAGAATAAGAAAAAATATCTAAGACGATATACAAATCCGACAAAAAGAAACGGCAGAGTTTTACCGAACATAAGCTCTGCCGTAAAATAAGAGTAAATAACTTTGAATTTACATATCATTATGCTACAATAGGAACACAAACGATAATTCTTAAGAAGAAGAGGGTTCTTAACATGAAGAAAAAATTTGTCCCTATTTTGGCTGCCGGCGCTCTGATCGTCGTCATTATCTGTTTTATGCTTCTCGGAAGCATCATAGAAAAATATACACCTTCCAAAGAACATATGAATTTATCTGATTATTATAATCTGTCCGGCGAACAGGACGTAGCCCTGATCTTAGATAACCAGATTCTCGACGCAAAAGGAAAACTCCTTAACGGAACTGTCTATCTTGATTATGAAACTGTATGTTCTTATCTGAATGACCGTTTTTACTGGGATCACAATGAAAACAAACTTCTTTACACAACTGCAACAGATTTGATTTCTGCGGATGCAGACAGTACCAGCTATTATGTGACAAAGGATTCTCATTCCTTAGATCACCCAATTGTCAAGGCGGATGCCCAGACTGCATATATCGCAATCGACTTTTTAAAACTGTACTCCGATTTCTCCTATGAAGTACTTGACTCACCAAACCGTGTAATTCTTACGACTGCCTGGGGTGACTACACCACTGCGCCGGCGAAGCAAAAAACACAGCTCCGTCAAAAAGGCGGCATCAAGAGTCCGATCCTCGCAGATATTGGCAAAAACACGGAAGTTACTGTTTTAGAAACAGGAGATACCTGGACAAAAGTATCCACTGCAGAAGGAATCATCGGATATATCAAATCAAAAGCACTTGGCGCAACATCCACAAAAACGCTGACCAGCGATTATGTTGCGGAAGAATTTACACATATAAAAAAAGATTTTAAGATCAATATGGCATGGCATCAGATCACAAACGCAGATGCCAATACAACCATTGCATCCGTGCTTCAGAACACCAAGGGGATCAATGTTATCTCCCCTACATGGTTTTACCTGAATGACAATAACGGAAACATTGCCTCACTTGCAAGCTCCGACTATGTAAATTACTGCCACCAGAAAGGTATTGAAGTCTGGGCACTTGTAAGCAATCTGGAAAACAAAGATGTCGACACCACATCCGTTTTAACTTATACATCCAAACGTGAGAACCTGATCAATAACCTGATCTCCGCAGCTATTCAATATAATTTTGACGGTATCAATGTTGACTTTGAAGCATTAAGTTCTGAAGTCGGTGACTCTTATATTCAGTTCATACGGGAGTTGTCATTAAAATGTGCAAACAATGGCATTGTTCTTTCCGTGGACGATTATGTTCCCAGTAGTTTTACTGCATTCTATAATCGCGCAGAACAGGCAACTTTTGCAGACTATGTTGTTGTCATGGCATACGATGAACATTATGCCGGTTCTGAGGAAGCAGGATCTGTAGCTTCGATCGGCTTTGTAAAAGAAGGCGTTGCCAATACCTTAAAAGAAGTTCCGGCAGATCAGCTGATCTTAGGCATGCCGTTTTATGCCCGTGTATGGTCCGAGACACCTGTTGATGACACCACAGGTGCTGACAGCACAACACAGACATCCGATAACAATAATAACGACACTGATGAAACAGACAATGCTGCTGCCGATGCCCAGGCTGCCGATGAAGCTGCTGGCACCAGTGACTCAGCCGACAGCTATCAGCTTTTTACACTGGATTCCTATGCAACAAGCATGTCAGAGATTCAAAAACTGATCAGTACAAATGCTGCCGAACCGGTATGGTCAGACATTGACGGTCAATATTATGTACAATACGAAAACAATGGTATCACTTACAAAATATGGGTGGAGAATGCTGCTTCCCTGGAAGAGAAATTAAAAGTCCTTCAGGAAAACCAGCTTGCCGGCGGCTCCTTCTGGAAACTTGGTTTAGAGCTGCCTTCTATCTGGGACACTATCATTAAATACATCAATTAAATACAATCATTCAAATATTCAATCATTTTATTATGACATAAACCCCGGATATCGTGAATATTTTATAAAAACGATACTCCGGGGTTTTTATGAAAAAAAAGATAGAACTTATCATGGCTGTCTGTCTGGTGATCGCCGCATTTTTTCTTGGAAGTCAAAGCGCCATACTTGTACAAAACAGTCACATAGACACAAAAGGCACACCGGACACAGATTCCGCACATAATACAGAGCTTACCGGGGACACCGGACAGACCAGCTCACCTTCCGGTAATTTATCGATCGTGATCGATGCCGGGCACGGCGGTATCGATCCCGGCAAAGTCGGCACCAATGACGCACTGGAAAAGGACATCAATCTTGCACTGGCACTGAAACTTCGGGATAAATTCAAGCAGGATTCCATCCGGATTATCCTAACACGCGACTCGGACATCGGTCTTTATTCTGAGGGAAACACCAACAAAAAAGCGGAAGATATGCAAAACCGCTGTAAAATCATCACGGAGGCAGCCCCCATCTTTACGGTCAGCCTGCACCAGAACAGCTATCCGTCTCCGGAAGTCTGCGGTGCACAGGTATTTTATTTTGGTCAGTCGCAGGATGGAAAAAAACTGGCAGATACGATCCAGGACAGCCTGATCGCAAATGTTGATCCTGATAATCACCGCGTTGCAAAAGCAAATGAAAGCTATTATCTGCTCAAAAAAACACCCACACCTACCGTTATTGTAGAGTGTGGGTTTCTAAGTAATCCGACAGAGGCAGATCTTCTTTTGACAGACGACTACCAAAATAAGCTCGTAAATGCCATATATATCGGTATACAAAATTATCTATCGGAATCCATGTAGTCCGAAAATCAATTTTTATGCCTCCTGTGCGAGTGTTCCTTTTACTGCTTTGATAAAATGCTCTGCAATTCCATACAAACGTGAGGTCTGCACACGGTAAGTATCCTGATCCTCAGAGGTCGGAGTTTCATTCTTTGCATCGACTCCAAACGCTCCCATGGAGAAATGATTCAGATCAAGGTCCTTTATGTGTGCACAGTGTAATTCTGTAACATCATCATTCTCTCCGCCAAGCGAATCCATAAGATTCTGTGCCTGTTCTTCAAAGAGTTCTGCCGTCTCCTCTGAATCTGTGGCGACCAGTCCATGTATACCATCTTCCTTTGCCTGGAATGTCGCCGCGATCTTTCCGCGCAATTCACTTTCCATCATTATATCGACGATTCCTTTTTTGTCCACACCGCGCACGATTTTAACAGAAACATTCATAAGTTCATCATTGACCATTACTGGAACAGCATACTGCTCTTCTTTTGCAAGAATACTGTTTACGGAAAGCTGCGCGGAAAGCATTTTCATCTCACGCACATCAAGACTCGTCACATGATCGCTGTTTATCATCGTCTTCATCACATTTTCTGCAAGTTCGCCTAACTTCTCCTGTGCAGCCGCCATATCTGCCGGTTCTGAAACAGCTTCTCCAAATTCCTCTAACAATTCCTGCTTAATTGCTTCTAAATCATCCGCATCTACCTGATTGTCTCCATTGTGGTCTGCCATACTGCTTCCAAAAATCTTACGAAACATCTGATTACGCTGGTTGAGCATGGATTCCATTGCCAGCACATTTGATATTGTATTTGGAATATCATATTTATCCAAAATACGATAAATACTCTCATCCGCATTTGCTGCCTGCTCTAACTGCGCAAGCTGCTCTTTTGCATAATCTGCATCAATGCCACTCTCATCTGCCTGTTCTTTTGCCAGCTCCAGCGCTGCTTTAAATTCCTCCGGCGTCATGTTCTCCCAGTCAGAATCCTGATCAAACAACACTTTCGCACGCTCCGGTGTCAGTAATTCCGAAGCATCTTTTAAGCAGTTATTCTGATAGGCTGCCTCAATCTGATCCGTAATCGAGCTGCCATTGGATGTCCCGGATACGCCATTAAAATCAGAATCTACAGAATAATCCATCTTATTGCTGCGTTTTTCAGACCGCACAGCTGTCAGAAGATTTTTCATCGTAAGGGGCGATCCCTGCTGTATCAGTGCACCTATTGCTGCACCATCTGTATTTTCTACCTGTCGGATCAGACGATAGATTCCTATATAAGAGCTTCGCTCCTCCTCACTGATTTCGTGATTCTGTTCCATTTTCCAGAGATATTCACTGAATCTGCGGTTATCCTCCCTACCAGACTCCTCGCTCTTAATGTTCTCTGCCTCCTGGTTTAACGATGTAAAATCCATTTCCAGTGGGTTGATCCCGCGTTTTATCATCTGTGTGACAACCGCCGGAGTCATATTTTTAAAGACACGCTGCACTTCTTCATCTGCTGCTTTCATCTGAAACACAGAATCCTGGGTGATCTCGATACTGTTATATCCAAGAATCCGAACCGCACGACGGTTTTCATCCGTCAGTTCCATATCAAGGTCGTTTAAAATATCATCCACGTTACGGAATGCCTTCTGGATGGAATCTCCCAGATCAGTTCTCGGTGCTGTCATCAGGGTCTCATACTGCTGACTTGCCTTTTCAAAAGAACTTTTCAGTTCCATACCGGCTTTATGGACACCATTGATCGTCGACACCTCGGCATCTTTCATTCCAAGCACATATGCCGGAACATAACGCATATCGGAAACTTTTTTATCGACCTCTCTAAAAAGTTCCACCTGCTCGTCGTTCACATCCACACCTTCAGATATCAGGAGATTTTTATAATATGCATTTTCCTGATCCTTCAGCTGTTCCACCAGTTTTACCAACGGCTCGGTGTCAATGGAAACCCCCTGTTTTAATAGACGGTAATTTGCTTCCACCGTCATTGCAAGACGAATTTCTTCTAACTGTCTGCGTGCCGTCAGAAGCTGCTGCCCTTTTGGGGTATAACTCTCGTTCGCAATGCTCTGCGCTGCATCCTCACTCTGAGCTTCAGATGATGACACAGTTCCCACCGTCTGGCTTTCTGATGCCGCCGTTCCCGATGTCCGGTTTGCCGCAGCTTCCCTTAAACTGTCCAGGGTAAGTGGCAATCCTTTTTCCACGATATAAGCAAGATCTTCATCCGTGGCATTTTCTACGGTATCCACAGCGTCTTTCGCCTGCTCCATCCATGTATAGCCGGACAGGATCACCGCATCCTGTGCGCTTTTCCCTTCGCTGACCGCCTCTGCTGCAAGTGCGGCAATATCTTCTGCCCCCGTGGTCAGTCCCGTCTGGCGCAGAGCCTGTGCATAAGTAAGATTCTCCTTCGTCAGCGGTATATCATTTTCTAACATCCACTTACTGGTTGCAATGGTATCATCATTTACTTCCAGTCCTGCTGATGCGATCACGTTTTTCACCTGTGGAAGGAAGGACGAAATATCCTGCTGTTCTGCCGAAATATAGCCTGCACTTGCAGAATGCTCAGCAAAATATATATTTCGCACCGTAGGCTCTAACCGATTATCAATCAGATATTTTACAGCGCCATCATCCAATGCGGATAAAGAATCCGCCATATTTACTGTCTCTGCGATCTGTTTAAAATTATCATCCGCAAGCGGCAGATCCGCTTCCCGCAGACTGTTTGCGATCTGAACTGCAAGTTCCGGACTGCCCGTGATCTGTGCAAGCTGTTCGAGATCAAGATCATCTCCAAATTTAGAAATATCCACCCCCGCCTTTGCCAGCTGTGCTTTGATCTTATCCGTCACGGTCACGATCTTATTGCTCGTGGTATCATCCAGCGAAAAGCCATCCTCCTGCATTTTTTCATAATCTTCCGGTGAAGTAGTTTCCGCAAGCACAGCCATCTGTGCTTTTCGCTCGCCTGCATCCATGGAACCGGACTGCTCTATTTCATCTATGACCGTCTTTTTCTCTTCTTTTGTCGGATTCAGATAAGTAACCTCTTTTGCCTGAAAAGACGTAGTTCCTGCAGATTTTTTACTACTCTCTGTCTTTACCGCATCCGCAAACATCTGAATTCCGTTTTTTTCTTCCACGGCGCCTGTCTGCGGCATTAAATCCATCACGCCCTTATTCTGCTGCTGTTGGTTATCTATTCTCATGATCCGACTCTCCTTGTCATTTCTGTTCTTACATACTTTCCGTACAGTTTTTCCTTGCCTGATTTCTGCTTTTCACTCAGTTATATCTGACCAATCCGGTTATATCAGGACAAAAGAATGGCGCATACTTTCACTTCCCTGAAATATCTGCGCCATCCATAGCTGATGTATATATCGGATACATCAGCACATTTATTAAGTTTTTCGATACGATTCCAAACGCTGTTCTGCTATTTTATACAGTTTTTAATAGCGGAATACTGCCACACCAAAGCCCGGAAGCGGATATGCAAACGAGTATGGTCTTCCATCACATTCCTGCGACACAGATTTATAATTTACCGGACGCTCTTTGCCGCTTCCGCCAAATTCTGCATCGTCACTGTTTAAAATCAGTTTATAAGTCTTGTGTTTTGGTACGCCTACGCGGTAGTCGCTGCGTTCCACCGGTGTAAAATTGCATACAAAAAGCAGATTATTCTTTCCGTCTTTGCTCTTTCTGATAAAGCTGAAAATACTGCGCTCAGCATCATTTGCATTGATCCATTCAAATCCACCCCAGCTGCTGTCAAGTTCATAGAGTGCCGGATTTTTCTGATAAATATGTAATAATTTCTTTACCCAGTTCTGCATATGCTTATGATCCGGGTTTTCCAGCAGATACCAGTCTAATTCTCTCGCCTCACTCCACTCCTGAAGCTGTGCAAATTCCTGTCCCATAAACAAAAGTTTTTTACCAGGATGTCCCATCATAAACGCATAGCCGACCATCAGATTTTTAAATTTATCTTCCATCTCGCCCGGCATCTTATTGATCATGGAACATTTCAGATGTACCACTTCGTCATGGGAAAGCACAAGAATGTATTTCTCACTCTCGTTATAACTCATGGCAAAAGTCATTTTGTGGTGATTATCCTTGCGGAAATACGGATCAAGTTTCATATAATCCAGGAAATCATGCATCCATCCCATATTCCATTTATAACTGAAATTCAGTCCGTCATCTTCCACACGGCCGGTGACTTTCGGCCATGCCGTAGATTCCTCAGCGATCATGACTGCTCCCGGGTTTCTTCCAAGGATCAGTGTATTGACATGCTTAAAAAACTCCACTGCCTCAAGATTCTTATTATCACCGTATTTATTCGGAACCCACTGTCCCGGCTGCTTTCCATAATCCAGATATAACATAGATGCCACTGCATCCACACGCAGCCCGTCAATATGATAATGCTCGATCCACATCAATGCACTGCCGATCAGGAAATTCTTTACTTCATTCTTGCCGTAATCAAATATCTTTGTACCCCAGTCCGGATGTTCTCCTTTTCTTGGATCCGCATATTCATACAGACATGTTCCATCAAACTCAGCCAGTCCATGTGCATCTTTCGGGAAATGCGCCGGCACCCAGTCTAGGATCACACTGATCTTGTGCTTGTGACATTCATTGATAAAATATGCAAAATCCTGCGGCGTTCCATAACGGGAAGTCGGTGCATAATAACCGGTTACCTGATATCCCCAGGAACCGTCAAACGGATACTCGGAAATACCCATCAGCTCAATATGTGTATATCCCATCTCCTTCACATACGGGATCAGATATTTCACAAGATCCCTATAACTGTAAAATCCGTCATCCTCTCTGCCCGGATGGCGCATCCAGGATCCCGGATGTACCTCGTAGATCGTCATAGGTTTTGCATAGATATCTTTGGTCTTTGCACGCTCTTCCATCCATTTTTCATCGGTCCACTTAAAATGCTCTATATCCGTGACGGCAGATGCCGTTCCCGGACGAAGCTCTGCATAATTTGCATATGGATCCGCCTTATAGAGCCGTTTTCCATCTTTCGTCTCTATCAGGTATTTATACAGTGCACCTTCCTCGATCCCCGGAATAAACAATTCGAATATTCCCATGGTATCCGGCTCTAACCTTGTCATTTCATCTGCCGTTTCATCCCATCCGTTAAAAGAACCAATCACCCATATTCTTGCGGCATTCGGAGCCCACACATCAAAACATACTCCACGAATTCCATATTGATCCGTAAAATGAGCCCCCAGTTTCCGGTAAATCTCGTAATGCGTCGCCTGTCCAAATAAATAGCGATCCAACTCTGAAAAATTAGCCATACCCTTACACCCCTTTATTTTTATGTCATGATTATAGCCTGTATATTTTAGATTCCAAAATCTTTTTCGCGAAGAATCACATAATCTTCATCATCATATCTTCTGGACGTAATAATGCTAAATGCTTTTCGTAAACCGCCCTTCTCAGATTTATGAATCGCATCGTCCACAATCTCTTTTACCTCTGTAAGCGTTGTTGCCTTGTCATATTTCTGAATATTGCTGATACTGTTGTAAAGTGCCAGAATACCCATCTCATCTATTGTATAGCCAAGTTCGTTTGCATACGCTTTCGCAAATGAAACAAGCTCATCACTGGTAAATATCGGAATATTGATCTTCTCAGAGAAACGGGAAGCAAATCCTTCATCTCTGCCGAGTGCCTTCTCAATTCCACGGTGTGTATCTTCCATAATGACAAATAATCCGCTTGTATCACTTTTCAGAAGAAGTGCCAGCCGGACTGCCGTTTCTTTGGAAATATCTCCGGCTTTCTCTATGATCAGACAGCCCCCGGAAATTTTCTTTAACAGTGATGCTACATCCTTTTTATTCAGTGCGGAAGCTTCAATCTTTCCAACCTTTCCTTTTGGTTTTCCGGTTTCTTTCTGAAGTGCTTTCACCATAGCCGTTGCAAGGACTGTTTTGCCACTTCCGCTGCCACCCTGGATCACCATATTTCCGGTAGAAGCATCCTTTCCTGTTATCAGATGTCTTGCCGCACCTGTAAGTGCCTGACAAATCTGTTCTTCCATTCCCTTGATCGAAACAAAATAGGTAAATATCCCCCGAAGTTCTTCACCCAGTGATGTAACTGCCTCAAAACCGGTCTCATCCTCAGGCTCTGTGATCTCCGGAAGGACTCTTTCCACCCGGTCCTCTTTCTTAAGAACCTCTTTCGTTACCTCAACTGCCGTGTTGTCAGCCAGCTCTTTCTGTGTGATATCATCCGTTGCGCTTTCCGTATCGGTAATATGCTCTACCGCTTCGGCTAATGCCTGTTCCGTTACCACTTTGCCAAGATCGATCGTGTCTGCGGTAACTATATCAAAATCATCTGCTTCAGATGTTTTCTCTTCACTAATATCTGAAACTTCTTCTGCCGCCTTCTCCTCTGTACTGAGATCTACAGTTTCCTCATCCGTTTCTTCTGCGGAGAGATCTGCGATTTCCTCATCCGGCTGAGATCCCGGTATCTGCTCCTGTCCGGATATTTCCACATCTTCTGTCTCCTGCATCATCCCGGATACTTCTTCTGCAAGCTCCGCTGCATTCACTCCTGGCCCAGATATCTCTCCCATTGACGCTGCCGGCTCCGGTTCCATTGCGGACGCTGCTGTTCCGGCTGCCTCTGCCAGCTGTTTATCGATATCCGCCGTCTCTGTCGATATCCGGTCAATCTCTTCCTGTAAGATCTGATTCATGTTTGCAACCATAGCTGCTGCCCTGTCATTTTCTAACGGCTTGCCTTCTATGTACTGATCCTGCAGTATATCTTTTGGAGCAACACCTGCATCAAGCTTTGGAATAATGTCTGCAAGACGTCCCATAATTTCTTCTGCTTCCTGCAGCGCACGCGCCTTTGCAGATTCAAGTCTGCGCTGCTTTGCATCTTCTAATGCAACTTCTGCGGCATATTTCGTCTTTTCCCACTCAGCAAGCACTTCTTCAATGCTCATCTGACCTGTGATCTGGTGCTCTAATGCCGTTTTCTCCGGCATATACATCCCAATCTGTCCATCATGTTCTTCTGCAAGCAGCTCTTTGAAATTGATCTTTAACGAATCATCGATCTCGTGATCCGTCTCTATATGTTCCAGCGTATCTTCCTCTTCCTCAGATGGATCATATTCTTCTTTCGGAAGCTGCAGATATGGAATCTCCTCCACAAGCTTTTTGATGTTGTCCATACTGTCTGTAACAGTTTCTTTTTCCGTCGCCTGCATGATCTGCTGCATGCTCTTTTGCAGCTCTTCCTGCAGATTCTGTGTATTAAACCGTTCCGGTGAAAGCTTCACATCCGGTATCTGTACGGTTTCATTCACGATCTCACCGGAGTCAAGCTCCTCCTCCGGTCTGACCTCAACAACACCTTCGCGTTTCTGACAAAATCTGCGATACTTTTCTTCCTGCTGTTTATTTAACGGCTGATAGATCATCTTCAGTTCTAAGGCACGCTCTACATATGGACCGTCACCAAACCACAGTACCAGTTCATCACATGCCTCCACACACTTATCTGCCATACCTGCTTTATGATACAGACATGCAAGTTCAAATGCCCATTCTTCGGTATATTCCTGCTCTTTTAACTCCTCTAAAATTCCGATCAGAGTTTCTATATTTGCACCCTGGGCTTTGCAGATCTCGTATTTCAACACATATTTCAAATTATCATGTGGTGCGATCTCCACAAATTCCTGATAATAATCTTTCGCCTCATCAAAATTTTTCATTTTAATGGCAACTTTTGCCAGGCGATAAATGATCATTCTTCCAATTGGAGACCGGTCATATGCCATAAGCAAAACCTCACGGCTGTCTTCTAAACGACCGGTATTCTCATAAATCTCTCCAACTTTTACAAGTGCATTTACATTTTTTATTTTATTCCAGTTAATCGTATCAGCTATCTCTGCTGCCTTTTCATAATTATGTTCGGCCGTCAGAGATTTCATCTGATCCAGCTTTAATTTATATTCATATTTATCCAAATTATGCCACCTCAGAACGCGCTATTCTTTTGCTGCTTCTTTTGTTCTTAGTTTATCATACGCACATATAGATGTCAAAATTTAATCTTAGAAAAAAAAGCCATGATACAGGCAAAAAAAGAGGGTTTGCAGTCTGCCATACCCTCTTTTCTGTCATTGATCTTATTCTTCTTTTTTACTCTCTTCTATGGATTCCTCGATATGTTTTCCATGATGTTTTTTCAACTCTTTTTTGACGGATTTTTATCATAAACAGGCTGATTACTCTCCTTGTCAACTTTAGTCAGATATACATATGCCAGTGTATCTGTTGTAAGTCCACGCTTCTTTAAGAAATAAGATACCGTTTTCTGTGCAACATAATAAATCACTGCCATTAACGGCACACCGAGCAGCATTCCCGGGAATCCCCATAATCCGCCAAATACCAGAATTGCAAATACAACCCAGAATGCCGATAATCCGGTAGAGCTTCCAAGGATCTTCGGTCCAATGATATTTCCGTCGATCTGCTGTAACACAACGATAAAGATCAGGAAATATAATCCCTGTATCGGATTCTGAAGCACGATAATGATAAAGGACGGCACCGCGCCGATAAACGGCCCGAAAAACGGTATAACGTTCGTGACACCGATGATCACGGCGACTAACACCGTATCCGGCATCTTCATGATTGCAAGCACGATATAGGCGAGCACACCAATGATCGCCGAATCTAATATTTTACCACTGATAAATCCACTGAAAATCTCATTGCTCTTACGGACAGTATCAACGATAACATTTGCCCGCACCGGTTTAAACATCGCGTATACGATCTTTTTCGCCTGTCCTGCAAAATGTTCCTGGTCTGCCATCACATAGACTGAAATGATCAGACCGACGATCACATTTAAAACGAATTTGACACCATAGATCACACCGCTTGTGATCGATGTAAGATAAGTCTGTACCTTTGAAAAAATATCATCTTCAAAAAAGGTCTCAACCGTATCCGTTATTTTGTCCACGCCCTGCTGTATCATGGACGCAAGTTCCGTATCACCGTTTGTCACCTCGTCTACCCATTTCGTCAGATCCTTTGCTTCCTGTGGAAACGATGTGATCATGCTCTGGATACTCGCAGAGATAGATGGAACGATCGCCGCCACTAAAAGCACACAGATTCCCACTAAAAATACCAGTGATCCGGTAATTGCTATTCCCCGTGATGTCTTTTTCGCTTTGCGTTTGCTTTTCATCCGCGGCTCTAAAAACTTAAGCAGGTGTCCCTCTAAAAATTTCATGATTGGATTTAACAGATATGCGATCACTACACCGATAATGATCGGCTGTAAGATCAAAGACAGCTTCTTCCAGAAGTCTGTGAATCCATTGTAACGGTAGATCATAAAGAAAAACAGTATGCAGCAGCAGAAAGTCACAAATACGACCAGTGCGATGATGACATACTGTGGTTTTAATTCCCATTCTGTTTCCTGGGATGTTTTTTTTATCTTTTCCTGTTCGTCCAAATTGCCATCCTCCGTCTTATCTAATATTTTCATTATAACCTTCGCAGACAGGCAACGCAATCAGATTTTGCTGAAATTTTTGTTAATTACTGGATTTTGCAAAAAGGGACACCGGTGCTCATGCGCCGATGCCCCAAAATATCAGTCTGCGGTTTTACCCTCTGTAATAATTGATCAGACAGCCCTTTAAGATGATCTCTCTCTCATCATCAGTCATCGCACCAAGTCCAAGTTTAAACTCTTCTGCCTTTCCATCTTTGATCACATACGCTGTAATCTCGAACTGTTTGTCCTCGACTGCTTTACGGATATTCGGGATGTATAAGTAGTCAAGATTCTTGAACGGCAGTTCGCCCTCCGGGATGATGAACGGAAGCATACCCCAGTTGATGAGGTTCGAGCGGTAACGCTTGGTTGCATACTCATTTGCAATGTTTGCCCAGCCTCCAAGTACTTTCTGGCAGGAAGCAGCCTGCTCACGTGCAGAACCATCGCCCGGTTTTACTGCAAAGATCGTACTTCCAAAACCGATCTCACCATTGGAATGGTTATCCTCAAATTTTGTTTCCGGGAATACTTTATCGATGACATCCATAACCGGTTTTAACTCTTCTACTGCCTCTAAAGGACAGTTTCCGGCTTCTAACGCTTTCTGCGCTTTCTGGATCTCTTTTGCCCGGCCCACGTACTGCGGATCTTTTCTGGAAAGTGCAAACTCTGCAAGTCCAAGCGGGTTGGAACGGAAGGAGGATGTCTCTCCGGACGGGATCAGCTCGTCTGTGGTCGTGACCGGATCGTGGATCTCGGATACCACTTTTAATACCATATTTTCCGGCAATGCACTCATTGCCGGCCAGTCTTTGATGTTTGGTCCAAACTGGATTTCAACGGAAGGATCTGCTACACCCTTGCTGTCAAAGACACGGTTTGCGTAAATATTTTTATCGAAGAAGTACTTCGGTTTGCTAAAGTTCACATCCACATCGGTTGCGGCTGTCAAAAATCCCTTGTTTGCGGCTGTTGCTGCGATCGAACGTGCATCCATCAGCGCAACGGAGGCAACCTGTCCCTTCTGTACCTTGGAGCCTTCACGGTTCGGGAAGTTTCTGGTGGAGTGGCGGATGGAAAATGCGTTGTTTGCCGGTGTATCGCCAGCGCCAAAGCACGGTCCGCAGAATGCCGTCTTAACGATCGCACCTGTCTCCATCAGGGATGCAACTGCACCATTCTTTACTAACTCCATATAGATCGGCGTACTTGCCGGATATACGCTTAACGTAAACTCATCCGGTCCGATGCTCGCACCCTTTAAGATGTCTGCTGCATCACAGATATTCTCAAATCCACCGCCTGCGCAGCCTGCGATGATACCCTGATCTACATAGAGTTTTCCATCTCTTACTTTGCTCTTTAAGTCCAGTTTGACCGCACCGTCAAAACTTACCTCTGCACGTTTCTCACAGTCATCTAAGATGTCCATCAGGTTTGCGTTTAACTCTTCGATCGTGTAAGTGTTGCTCGGATGGAATGGCATTGCGATCATCGGTTTGATCTTTGAAAGGTCAATCTCGATCATTCCGTCATAATATGCCACGCTGCCCGGATTCAACTCTTTGTAATCCTGTGGTCTGCCGTGGATCGCATAAAACTCTTTTACTTTGTCATCTGTTTTCCAGATGGAGGAAAGGCAGGTCGTCTCTGTCGTCATAACGTCCACACCGATTCGGAAATCAACGCTTAAGTTTGCAACGCCCGGTCCGACGAACTCCATGACTTTATTCTTTACATAACCTTTATCAAATACTTCCCCGATAATGGCAAGTGCAATATCCTGCGGTCCGACACCGTTCATCGGTGTGCCTGTCAGATAAACGCCGATCACACCCGGCATATCGATATCATAAGTCTTGTTTAAAAGCTGTTTTACAAGCTCCGGTCCACCCTCGCCGACTGCCATGGTACCAAGTGCGCCATAACGTGTGTGGGAATCAGAACCAAGGATCATCGCTCCGCCTGCCGCAAGCATCTCGCGTGCAAACTGATGGATGACTGCCTGATGAGGCGGTACATAAACCCCGCCGTATTTCTTTGCACAGGTTAAACCAAACATGTGGTCATCCTCGTTGATCGTACCTCCGACTGCACAGAGGCTGTTGTGACAGTTCGTCAGCACATATGGGATCGGGAACTTCTCTAATCCTGATGCTCTTGCTGTCTGGATGATTCCGACGAATGTGATATCGTGGGATGTCAGCTTGTCAAACTTGATCTGAAGTTTGTCCATATTGCCGGATGTATTATGATTTTTTAAGATACCGTAAGCAATCGTATTTTCTGCCGCCTGCTCTTTGGTCACTGCTGCCCCGGTCTTTTTTACGACCTCTTCGATGGCATTTGCACCGTCCGGTACCAGTTCATTTCCATTTACGAGATATACACCGCTATCGTATAATTTCATGGTTTCCTCCATTCTTTTGCCCATTTTCTATTAGATCCATTGTTTAAAATTATATAGACAGCATCAGCAAAAATCAAGTACTTTTACACGTTAAACCGAAAGCATTTGAAAGCGCATGCCCTATCTGCTGAAAACAGCCGTAAATTTACTCTCTTATTCATCCGTATCTATTGTTTCCCTGTACATCGGGAATGTGATCGAAGCCTTAAACAGATCTCCGTCCACCCCGATGAAAAAGATGCCGCCCATAAGCTGTGTCAGACTCTTTGCAATGGAAAGCCCCAGTCCGCTTCCCTCGGTCGTTCTTGAGGCATCCCCACGGATAAAACGCTCTGTCAGATCTCCCGCATTACTGTTTTCCAACGCAAGGGAACGCTCCGAAACATTTTTGATGGAAAATGTCACTTTTTCCTCCAGTACATGCACATCCACATAAACTCTTGTTTTTTCCAGCGCATATTTTGCAACATTATTATAAAGGTTTTCGATGACACGGTAGAGCTGTCTGCCGTCCGCAAGGATCATCACTTCCGTTTTCGGGAGTTTGGTGACGATTGTAAGCTCTTTCGCCTCAAATTTTTCATTAAACTCGCCTGCCGTCTGATAGATCAGCTCCACTAAGTCAATCTTTTGCATATCCAGTTTGACATTTCCGGATGTAATACGCGATGTCTCAACCAGATCCTCCGTCAGCTGCTTTAACCGCTGTGACTTGGCATCCAGGATTCGGATATAACCATTCACCCGTTCATTATCAATATGTTCCAGTTTGATCAGATTGACATAATTAATGATCGAGGTCAGCGGTGTTTTGATGTCATGTGAAACATTCGTGATCAGGTCTGCCTTCATGCGCTCATTTTTCGTACTGTCATCCACCGCATGCAAAAGACCGCTGCCAATATTATTGATCGCTTCGGCAAGTTTTTTATCCTCACCATGCAGTCCTTCTGTGTCGATCTTGTTGCTTAGCACACCTTCCGTAATTTTTTCCACGCCTTCATATACCTGATAATGTTCCACTGCCGAACGCAGCAGGAGATATGCCTCCATGCCGCTGAAGATTAAAAGCAGTACCAGACAGATTACCCGGTGGTAATAAAAAGCTCCCATCGCAAGCACGAAACAGACGATCATGTGGACTGCAAAGACAACCAGCACGCTCACCGTCACCGTCCGTTTTTCAAAAAACTTGTCCATCCCTTTTACAAACCAGCAGACAAGGCTGTTTTCCCACATCACTTCCGCCTTCATCCGGCGCACCATGCTCAGATAAAAAATGAGAAACAGTACATCAATCAATAGACTGACCGTTCCCGATGCGACCAACAGTCCCGACACGTTCCACGTTTTATTATTTACATGGGACAAAAGCATGATGAGCTCACTGGTTGCTGCAATAAATACGGCGGTCACGATCTCTGTTTTTATCCGGTCCACAAAATTAAGATGAACTCCTTCTTCCCCATCTCTGTGTCCGGTTGCAAGTGTCAGATATACAAGACTTAATACCCATCCCATCAGACTGACCAGCGCAGCAACAATACTGACTTTGATCCACGGATGCAGTCTTACATACTCCATCTCGGCATCATACAGATCGTCTTTTGCCGTCAGATCCGTATCCACTCCGATCACAAGCACCACATTTTCCAGTGGCAGATACATCTGGTTATTATAACTGTCAAAAAAGTAATTCTCCATGCCGCGGATATCCGTTCCAAATTCCTTTTTCTCCATATCATAGATCAGATAATCCCCCATGGTCTTTGCCTCCATGAGAACAGTCTGTGTATCAAACTCCTGGCCTTCCACCGAATCCGGCTGATTGGTATACCACACCCCATTCTGTTTATACCAGTAACAGAAATTGGTGTCTTCACGCTTAAACTCATTTGTATACTGCAGATAACGCTTATCGTCCTCCGCACTCCGCTTATTGCCTTTTTGTAACAGATGCAGATAATCGGTCAGTTCACTGCATTTCTGCTCCATGCATTTGGTATAGTAGCCCGAATTAAAAAAATCATCTGTACCGATATCCGTTACCTGCAGAATATTTTTGCTGATCAGTGATGCCAAAAGATAGACAGCGATGGTAAGTATTACCGTAAAAAACAGGTGCAGGATCATCCCTGCCAGCTTACTGCCGTATGTGTATGATTTCTTTTCCATATGAAGTCTCCATCCCCGTGCCGGACATTATCCTGTATGCCGGCGTACGGAATCCCTCCCAGAATCAGTTCTTGTCGATCTTGTATCCAACGCCCCACACAACCTTTAAATAGCGCGGCTCCTTCGGATTGATCTCGATTTTTTCACGGATGTGGCGGATATGTACTGCCACCGTATTGTCCGCTCCGATCGCATCCTCATTCCAGATGCTCTCATAGATCTGATTAATGGAAAATACCTTTCCCTGATTTTTGACCAGTAATAAAAGTATGTTGTACTCGATCGGTGTCAGCTTTACCACTTCTCCATCCACGGTCACTTCTTTTAAATCATCATTGATCGACAATCCACCGACTGTATACACCGATGCGCTGCTCTCTGCCGCATTTCCAAGCTGGGTATAACGCCTTAACTGTGATTTGACCCTCGCTACCAGTTCAAGCGGATTAAACGGTTTCTCCACATAGTCATCTGCCCCGATGTTAAGTCCTAAAATTTTATCCGCATCCTCCGTCTTTGCAGACAAAATAATGATCGGAATGCTGCTCTCCTCACGGATTTTTAAGGTCGCACGGATTCCGTCCAGACGCGGCATCATCACATCCATGATCAGAAGATGAACCTCATTTTCTTTTAAGATCTCCAGTGCTTCTTCGCCGTCATATGCCTTTAAAATATGATACCCTTCCTGCTGTAAATATATTTCGATCGCTTCCACGATTTCCTTATCATCATCACACACTAAAATTGTCTGCATAAGTTCCTCCATTCTTTTTGTGTCTTACTTCAAGTATTACACCAGATCTTACATTTATTTTAACAGGAAAGTTTAAATTGTTATAGAGCGGATTTCTTAATATTCCTTTAAATTCCCACTGCATATACAACATTTCCCACATTTCTTAATTTAATTTAAGAAATTGGCCTTAAATTTAAGAAATACTTTATTGCATCCTATTCATCCCCGCCTTATGATATCTTTCGTACCCGTACTGGTACACACAGGAATTCCGTAGATTTTCCACAGTTTTCCCGTAAATAAAATAAGTTTTACACAAAACGGAGGATTCTTATGAAAAAAAATGTGCACACTGCAGGCAAAAGCAGAAAGCAGAAAAAAATCATGCTCCTTCTACTGGAGCTGCTGATCATCCTGCTCCTCGCCATTGCCCTTTTTATCACAACCAAATTATCAAAAATTGAAAAGAATAAGCTGGACATGAACGACGTTTCCATCAATGACGATCTCTCCGATGAGACAAAAGAAGCGATGGCTCATTACAAAACGATCGCACTCTTCGGACTCGACAACCGTTCCAACGGCAGCCTCTCCAAAGGAAACAGCGACGTTATCATGTTGGCAAACATCGATACGAAACAGCATACCATCAATCTGGTATCTGTTTACCGTGATTCTTATTTAGATACCGGAAACGGCACTTACCAGAAATGCAACGCAGCCTACGCAAAGGGCGGACCGGAACAGGCACTGTCCATGTTAAATACCAATCTTGATCTTGCAATCACCGACTATGTAACCGTCGACTTCAATGCGATCATTGAATGTGTCGACCTGTTAGGCGGTGTCGACATCACGATCACCGATGATGAGGCAAGTCTGATGATCGGTTATATGAAAGAATTAAATGAACTGACCGGACACAATTCCACACCACCTGCCTCCGGCGGAACTTACACCTTAGACGGCGTACAGGCATGCGCCTACGCACGAATCCGTTATGGCGGCGGTGATGACTACCGCAGAACCGAACGCCAGCGTACTGTTTTGACCGCAATGATGCAGAAAGCGCAGAAATCCAACATTCTGACACTCAACAAACTGATCAACGCAGCTTTTGGGGACATTCAGACCAGTTTTTCCAACACGGATCTCCTTGCCCTTGCCACAAAAGTTTTCAGTTATGACATTGGAGATACAACCGGTTTTCCATATGAAAAAACAACGCACAAATATGATAAGATCGGCGATGTTGTCATTCCGTGCGATCTTGCTTCTAACGTTACACAATTACATCAGTTTTTATTTAATGATGAAAATTATACCCCATCTGCAACAGTTCTTTCAAACAGCCAGCAGATCATCTCTAATACAGGATATAAACAGGGAGACGGCCATTAAGGCTGTCTCCCTGTTTTGTCAGTTAATTTCCCAGTTCATTTATTTTTTCCCTGATGGTGTCCATTTGTCCGGCCACATCCTGTATGGACTGCTCTATCTTTCTTTTCCGTCTTTTTACCAGCAGTCCCCATTGTAAAAACAATACTCCATCGATGATAAGATACAACACCGGCAGACTGATCCGTTTCCCTGCTACATACCCGATAAAGACATACAGGATCATTGGATTTATGACCGCAATGGAAATCATCGTTGTCAGGTCACTTCTGCGTCCCGTAAAAACATACAGGCTTTCCCATTTTTTGTGAAACTCTTTTTCCTCCGGCTTCTCTAACATCACATTCTCCTTTTACTCTTTATGATGTCTGGAGAAGAAAGAATGTTTCTCCGGTTTCTTCTCGCCGGAAGCTTCCCCGCCCTCTTTCCAGTGGAAATATTCCGCATCCAGATTGACATTGACATTTACCTCTGCTTTTGGCGCAGCTTCCTCTGGCGTATCTTCGGGAATTTCTTCGGGCAGTTCATTTTCCGGCACGATTCCTGCCTTTTCAAAATATTCCTGGTTGATCTTAATCTCGGGTTTGATCGCTGAATAAGGAGATGGCTTCACCTCACCCTTTTCCTTTGCTCTTTCCTTTTCAATCTCACGGTTACGATCCTCGATCAGATTCAGATATTTGTCCGTATCAGCAAGATTCTGCAGATGTCCTTTCAGGTCTGACTGGTCTCTCCTTACAACATCTTTTTCTTTCTGAAGTTTTTCATTGGCATCCTTATAAATCTCCTGCATGGCATCCGTTGCCCTCTGCATGATTTCCTGTACATGCCGCAGTGCCTCATTGGTATACATAACAGACGCAGCATACACATCCTCCGCTTTCCCGCTGGCATCTTTTAAGATATCTTCTCCGATTTTTGCCGCCTCACGTCTTGCACGCTCCTTGCCCCGCGTTGTCAGTTCATACTCATCCAGCATCGCGTAAATGGCCTTATTTAGCTCTGCAAGCAGCTCTAACATTCTTTTTTTATCAAGGATAATTTTACTGCCAATACTGTCATAAGCTTCACTGCCTGCAAGCAATATATGCATTTGTCTTAAAATTTCTTCCGTTTTGTCCTGCGCGCTCATGGTTATTCTCCTGCTTTACTTCCGCTGCGTCTTTTTCCTGTCTGATATTTTACTAATTTTAACACTAACCGTATCAGCAAAACAACCAGTAAAATAGCGATCAATACTATTCCTGCGATCATGACGGCATATTTGTTCGGATTTTTTATTAATTTTATGAGATTGGCCGAATCATCTACCACTTTTCTTTCATGCAATCCGGCATAATATTGTGGAATATCCGCAATTCCATCTCCATTTTCATCCGGGAACGACTCCATATAATGTGCGATCGCCGTCCATGCCTTTAATTCCCCGCCATTATCTGTCAAAATCACATCTTCAAAATTTTCAATCGGTGTTCCGTCTGCCTTTTTCGGCACAACAGACAACAGTCCATACGATGTTTTCGTCACCGCAGACAGCATCTGCCCACTGTAAAGATCTGCCACCACGCGATACAATTTATCGTCCTCTAACTCCCTGCGATTGCCATCTGCATCCAGCAGATACACGTCGGTAACACGGTTTAAGATCATACGGTGCGGATTATAAGTAAACTGCAGGCCGTACATATACAAACGTGCGGATGTCATCAGATCCGACACGGATGCGTCGATCTCTGCCACGGTTTTTAACTCTTTTCCTGTCAGATATGCCTCGATCAGCGGATAACCCGGCACACCGTCTGCACCGATTCCAAGTGAAAATGAATTGAAAACATCTTCTACTGTAATATTTCCCTTTGTGTAGGTGTCACGGATCGTTCCACTCGGCGCGATTGCCACATCCACGGGAGTGCCATTATAATCCGTACTGTTTGTGACCGCATAAGCATAGGCATCTGCGATGAGATCCCCCAGATTATGCTCGGTATGGATGTTGTAGAGATCCTCCAGGCTGTCAAATGCTACATCATTTTCCGCAAGTACCTGTTCTCTCGTAAACCCAAACTGTGCCAGATAATCGGTATCCACCGTCGCCATAAAAGAATTGATTTCTTCCTGTGTAGCAGCATTCTCTGCAATGTCCGTCTCGATTGAAGTAAGTTTATATTCTTTCATGTTCCATCGGCCATCATCCTTTTGTTCTAAGGATAAGGAACCTAAATACTTGCCGTACTCACCTGCGGAAACGATATAAGTATCCCCATGCACAATCGGCTCATCCAGTTTCGTATGCGTATGTGCGCTGACGATCACATCCAGATCCGGCACTTTTTTCGCAAGAATCTCATCTTCTGACTTTGACTCATCCTCTGAAGTTCCACTATGGGAAAGACAGACGATAATATCCGCATCTTCGTTTTTCTTAATTTCAGCTACGGTCTTTTTTACTGCTTCCACCGGATCCGTAAACTGCAGTTCGCAGGTCGGTGCACATGCCAGTGCATCTTTTCCGAATACGCCAAGCAGTGCCACCCGGACATCGCCCTTTTGCACCATCACATAATCTTTCACACCGTATTCCGTAAATGCATCACGGATCTGCTGCTGTCCTTCTGAGAATCCCTGCTGTTCCATGGCATCCCAGTTGATATTACAGACAAGAAGCTCCGGCACGGTATCTCCGCTTTCCGCCGCGGTTTCAAGCATCTTAGCAAGCCCCTTTGAACGATAATCAAATTCATGGTTGCCAAGTGTTGTCGCCTCACAGCCCAGTGCCCCTAACATCCGAATCTCTGCCGCCTGTGTCTCAAAAACGGTCTGCACCAGCGTTCCCATGGAAAAATCTCCGCCATCCACCACCAGTGTATCCGGGTCTTTTTCTTTCTGTTCATCGATCAGTGTCTTAATCCTTGCAAACCCGCCGATCATTTCCTGTTTTTCATCTACTACCGTTGAAAAGCTGTTCAGATGAGAATGTGTGTCATGCACGAACATGATATCTATTGTTTTCAAGTCCGTCTGGTCTGCCGCCTTCACACTGCCGGATAGCCCCGTCATTCCCAAAACCAGAACAAAAACAAGGACTGCAGCCAGTTCCATTTTCCAATTTTTAATCTTTTCCCGTAACATATAAGTCTCCCTGTTTTACAAAGCATAATTTTACTTATATTTTACTTGAACTTTTAAAATTAGTAAATGGTGGTGCAGTCCTAATTTTCACTTTATCCAAAATATTTTTTACAATAGATTGATCCTGTCTATGCAACCGTAAATTTCTTTGTGTCCTTCCGCAGCATCAAAGATGCTTCCTGCGTCTGTTTCATCAGTACACGCATATCTTCTGCCTGTCTGTCAACATTGGTAACACGCTCTGCAATGCTTCCGGTACTTGCCGCACCATCATTCGCAGCTTTCGTTACCTCCTGTATATTTGCAACCACTCCGCTGACTGAAGCTAAAAGCTGTTCGGATGCCGCACTGAAATCCGTTACAAGTTCTTCAACATAGTTTGCATCTTCATTATAATTATCTGCCATTTTTTCAAAATCATCAAAACTCTCCGTAACGTCTCCTCCCACAAACTCTAACAGACGTTTTGCATCTGTGGTCAGTCTTGCAACTGCTGTCTGGACACGCTCTGTCACTTCCTGGATATTCCCGACCGTGCTCGCCGACTGCTCCGCAAGATTACGGATCTCATCTGCAACAACTGCAAATCCTTTTCCCGCCTCTCCGGCTCTTGCGGCTTCAATTGATGCATTCAAAGCCAGCAGATTTGTCTGCGAAGTGATTCCCATGATGGACTCCGCAAGAACACCGATCTGCTCCACGACTTTTGCATTTTCCAGTGCTTCCAATAAGCTCTCATTGATTTCCCCATGCACTTTCCTGATATTTGCACGGCTTGCACTGATTTTTTGTTTCGTATCAGCCGCTCTGGTATGGATCTCATCAACTTTTCCGTTTCCCTCCTGCGCATGCTCTGCAATTCCTTTTGCAGCTTCCTCAATCTCTCCGGACATCGTATTCACTTCCTGTGCAGCTGCTGCGGTCTCCTGATTTCCGGCTGCAAGTTCCTGCGTGATACCGGATACACTGTCGATCTCGTCCGCAAGTTTTGCCAGTGCCGTCTCTGCTGTTCCAACCGTTTCATCCAATGTATCCGCTTCGCGCTGTACATAGCCGATCAGATGTCTCATATTGTGATGAATGTCACGGATGCTGCGTGCAAGAATACCGATCTCATCTTCACGTTTCAGGTATTTTTCCTCCACACGCTGCGTAAAATCGCCCTGTCCCATTTTTTTGGCAAACAGCGCAGATCTTTTGACGCCCGATGTAATGTCGAATGTAAGATACAGTACCCATATATCCGTGAGTATACACATAATAACCATAAAATAGAAAAACTGATCCTGTTTTGCTTTCTTTTCCTGCTGCATTTTCTGCAATATCGGCTGCAGTTCCTGTTGTATTTCTTCCTGGGAATATTCCGGATGTTCCTCACTTACATATTCTTCCATGCTGGCGATCGCATCATTACGGATAGCACCCATATTTTTAGCTCCGACAACTACTCCATATAATCCGATTATTAAAATCTCAATAATCAGAATCGTCATTTTTACCTTTAATGATACTTTTCCACTTAGGGTCACATCAATATCCTCCCTTGTTCTTTCTGATTTATTCTCATAAACGGTCCTATATTGGTTTCATTCTACTATCATTTAATTTTGATTGCAATATACATCTTTGACAATTTATCAGGCTTTTGTTTCCTGTCTGGTGTATTCCAGTCATGAATTTTTAAATTCATAGGACGTAATTTCCTATGAATTTAAAAAAATACGGCATATCCTGCCGGACACACCGCATTTTCATATTTCTGTTTATTTTAATGCTGCAGGATTGATCTTCTTTGTGCGGATATCCTCTTTTAACAGTGCAAGGAAATCTTCCCTGGAAACTGTGGTGGAATTCTGCTCTCCATGCAGTCTGTAACTTACGGTTCCGTCAGCTGCTTCGTTCTTACCAAGTACTAACAGATACGGCACTTTCTCCATCTGTGCTTCACGGATACGGTAGCCGAGTTTCTCGTTTCTCTCATCGATCTCAACACGGATTCCGTTATCATCGAGATATTTGTATAAGTCATGTGAGTATGCGTTAAGTTCCTCATCCTCATTTTTTACCGGAAGGATCTTAGCCTGAACCGGAGCTAACCATAACGGCAGGTTTCCTTTTGTCTCCTCTAAAATATATGCCATGAAACGGTCGAGGGAACCAAGGATCGCTCTGTGTAAAACGACCGGCGTTTTCTTTGTTCCGTCACTGTCAATATAGGACAGATTGAATTTTGCCGGCAGACAGAAGTCTAACTGGCAGGTGGAAAGTGTATACTCATTACCGATCGCCGGTTTTACGTTTACATCCAGTTTCGGTCCGTAGAAAGCAGCCTCACCGATCTCCTCTGTATACTCAATACCGATATCATCAAGTACTTTGCGGAGTGCGTTCTCTGCGTTGTTCCACATCTCATCATCATCATGATATTTTACTTTATCTTCCGGATCTCTTAGGGAGAGTACACAGCGGTAATCTGTGATATTGAAATCTTTGTAAGTATCAAAGATCAGCTCAACCACTTTTGCAAACTCTGATTCGATCTGCTCCGGTGTTACAAATAAATGTGCATCATTCTGGCAGAAATGTCTTCCTCTCTCGATACCCTTTAAAGTACCACTTGCCTCAAAACGGAAGTCGTGTGCGATCTCACCGATACGGATCGGAAGATCTTTATAGGAATGCATTCTGTTTGCGTAGATCATCATGTGATGCGGGCAGTTCATCGGACGGAGTACGAAAGACTCTCCCTCAACTTCCATTGCCGGGAACATGTTCTCTTTGTAGTGATCCCAGTGACCGGAAGTCTTGTACAGATTTACCGTACCGACACAAGGTGTCATAACATGCAGATAACCAAGTTTGCGCTCTTTTGCTTTGATATAATTTTCAAGCTCCTGCCATACGGTATATCCCTTTGGAAGAAACATCGGAAGTCCACGTCCAACCAGATCATCGGACATGAACAGGTGCATCTCTTTGCCGATCTTTCTGTGGTCACGGTCTTTCGCTTCCTCTAAGAGTTTTAAATGCTCCTCTAACTCTTCTGCGGTCGGGAAACATACACCGTAGATACGCTGCATTACATGATTATTTGCATCACCTTTCCAGTAAACACCGGAATATTTGATCAGTTTAAAGTTTTTACATAATTTAGTATTGTCAACATGCGGTCCACGGCAGAGATCCGTGAAATCGCCCTGATCGTATACGGAAATATTTCCATCCTCTAAACCATCGATTAGGTCAAGTTTGTACTCATCATCTTTAAAAAGCTCTAACGCTTCTGCTTTTGAGATCTCACGTCTGTAAATCTTTTTACCTTCTTTGCAGACTTTTTTCATCTCTTTTTCGATCGCTGCGATCACATCATCATTGACAGCAGTATCGCCAAGATCGATATCATAATAAAATCCTTCTTTTACAACAGGTCCTACCCAGAACTTTGCGTTCGGATATAAGTGTTTTACTGCCTGTGCCATCACATGTGCACAGGAATGGTTGAGCGTATTCAGTCTCTCGTCTTCTTTAAAATCTACCATGATTAATCTCCTTTTCCTAAACTAAAAAGTCCCTTATACAGACAACTTATCTGTATAAGGGACGAATAAACATTTTTATCCGCGGTTCCACCCCGTTTATTTCCATGTGGAAAATCACTCATTTTGATGATAACGGAATCACCGGACCGGATTAGGGCCGCTCAGAGATGGTCTTCCTGAAGTTCCATTTTAAGATACTCACACCAAAATGTATCTCTCTCTTTAAAATTTCCGATCAGTACTCTTCTCTTCAATGCGTTTCTTTGATTTTATTTCATAGAATGCATTCTGTCAAGTTTATTCTTTCGTACATCACACCTCAATATATGGATATTCGTGGAAATAATCCATGATCAGTTCCACCATCTCCACATTGATTTCTTTGACCAGCGGACATTCTGTGTAAACATCATATCCACCAGCACCGCTGTAACGGTAATTATTCAGGCATAATGTAAATTTATCTTCATCTAAAACCGGCCTTCCGTCTCTTGAAAGCCCCACGATCCTGCTTCCGACCGGGTTTTTTGGATTGATTTCAAAATCCACACCCATATAATAGTCATAATTATAATGTTCCACCTTTGGAACCAGGAAGCTGTCGGAAACACAGACATTTCCTTCGTTATCATATGCAAAGTATTCTGCACTGCGCTCCATTACTGTCTTTAGCTGTGCACCCGTGATCTCACAGACCACAAGTGTATTCGGATATGGATAAGTGGCTATGATATCGCGTGTGCTCACTTCACTGCGGAAACCTGCGATTTCATTTGCCAGACCGACGGACGATAACATTGCTCCCGAAAAATGAAGCTGGATACGGTTTAAAAAATCGGCGATCGGTGAGCCATACAATGCCATTTTTACCTTTTCTTCCGGCATGATTGCACGGCTCAAATGACCAATTGGCTGATTAAGCCATGCTTGCACGGAATTTTCCGTAGAACGGTATTTATCTGCAAGCCCAGCCCCCTTTGTGGGATCTGACTGCCGCAATTCGGACCTGATGCTCTTTTTATCCTCTGTCACGGTGACCTCCAGATACTGATATTCTTTTGCATTATCACATGGCTGTACTGTATAAGTTCCAAACAGCTCTCTTCCATGCACAGACATATGCTGATGTCCGGTCAGTAAGATATCAAAATCCAGTTCCTTACAGATCCTGTAACCCACATTTTCAGTCGTCTTAGAAAGCACCGCTCCGCTTTCTAAATCACACTCAAAACCTCCGTGATAGATGCAGATCGTAAGATCTGTCTGCTCTTTCATCTGGGCAAGTGCCCTCTTCGCTGCCTCAAAAGGATCTGTAATATGGATTCCTTTTAAGTTTTCTTCTTTTTCCCAGATGTTTACATAATCCGTTACAATACCAGCGATACCGATGCGCAATCCGTTTTTCATCGTATGAAGTTTCCATGGAAACAGGGTGTTTCCTTCCTCATCCATGATATTCTGGCACACACATACACCGTTATTTCTATTGCGATATGCCGCCTGATAATCTAGTCCGTAATTAAAGTCATGATTGCCAAGTGTATAATAATCGTATCCGCAGTCGTTCATAATATCTGCGATCACTTCCGGAGAGTTTGCAACCTGACGGCAGTAATAAGCAAAGGCGGAGCCTTGTAAAATATCTCCGCCATCTATGATGAGTGTCTCATCATCCTTGTTAAAATCTGCCGCACAGCCGAACAAACCGACATTTTTTTCTGTCATATCCCCATAGGTCGTCGGGTAAAAATAACCGTGCACATCGGAGGTAAAATAGATTTTTAATTTTCTCTGCTGCATCTTTTAACCCCTCGCTAATTTTGTACGGATCTTTGATGAGATAACTTCAATAATTAAGATCAGTACGATCAGTCCGGCAAGAATTGCTCCTACCTGATTCCATTTGTATGCACTCATCGCAAAGATAAGCGGTGCACCGATACCACCGGCACCAACCAGACCAAGTACAGTCGCATCTCTTAAGTTCATGTCAAAACGATAGATCAAAGTAGACATAAAATCCGGGAACAACTGGGATAAGATACCGTAACGGATCTTCTGGAACATCGTACATCCTGCTGCATCTAAGGATTCCAGGATCTTAGTATCCAGATCCTCAATGCTCTCGATAAACATTTTACTGATCATACCGATCGAACAAAGTGACATGGTAAGCAGTCCGGCGAATGGTCCAGGTCCTGTCACACGGATAAACATAAGTCCGTATACAAATGCCGGAATCGTACGGATTGCCATGATAAATACACGGAAGATCAGTGCAACCGGCTTCGGCATCAGATTTGCTGCCGCAAGGAAAGAAAGCGGGATTGATAATACAGCACCAACGATCGTTCCTAAGAATGCGATACACATTGTTTCCAGTAACAGATATGCCACTCCGGATGTAGAAAGGTCAAACAATAATCCGGTGTCTGGATGGAAAATACCACTGATGATCTTTCCTGCGACGGAAAGTCCGCTTCCGTTTGATCCGGTGGACTGAACCGTAGAAAGTGACCATGCAAGAAGCGCTGCAACAATCAAAGCCACAATGATCTTTGCGTACCAGGTCTTTGGTTCCTGCTCGTACATTTTTTTGATTGATTCATTCATTTTGCCGGTTCCTCCTACGTTAATTTCTTTCTGATATAATGGCTGATTGCTTCAATAATAAGAACTGTACCAAACAGAACGATCAGGATCATTCCAACACTGTCATACTCACGCCAGCCGATCTTTTCATTTAAGATCAGACCGAGTCCGCCGGCTCCAACGTAACCTAAGATCGCTGCATAGCGGACATTTCCCTCAAAGCAGAATAAACAGACTGACATATATGCCGGCAGTACCTGCGGCATGATCGCAGAAATAAAGGAGTACGCCTTTCCTGCACCCATGGCTTCCATTGCCTCATAAGCTCCCATGTCGACCGTCTCGATCATCTCGTATAACTGTTTTCCGACATAAGCAAAAGTAAATACTGCGATTGCAAAGGTACCTGCCATGGTGCCAAGTCCCCAGATATAGGTTGCGATCAGGGCTGCAACCAGCGTCGGAATCGTACGCACGATACTTAAAAATACGCGGACCACACCGATCACAACTTTATTTTTAATCAGGTTGCTGGATGCTAAAATCGCAAAAGGAATCGCAAGCACTCCACCCACAAAAGAGCCGAGCAGAGACATTTTGATCGTATCAAAAAGTGGTCCCCAGATACTTGAGATGTAACCGACTTTCGGCGGGAACATCTGCGCTAAAATGTCAAAGAAAAACCGTATTCTCGTCACAAGTGTTGTCATGGAAAAACCTGTAACTTTCACAGAGATCCATGTTGCGATCACGATCAGAATAATGATGAGCGGCGCGCGGGAACATTTTTCTTCCACAACTTTGCCGTTTGCAAGCACAAGTTTTTTCGGTTTAAATATTTTATCGTACAATCCCATTACGCTTCCTCCGTTTTCTCCGGAATCTTTCCTTCGTAAATTGTGTTTAACACGTCCTGTGTCACATTCTCGGAAGGTCCGTCATAGACGATCTTTCCGGCACGGATTCCGATGATGCGGTCTGCATATTCGAGTGCTAATTCCACATGATGGATGTTGATCAGGATCGAAATATTCATATCCTGATTGATCTTTCTGAAATCACTCATAACCTGTTTTGCCGTTACCGGATCAAGTGCTGCAACCGGCTCATCTGCTAAGATAATCTCCGGATTCTGCGCAAGTGTACGTGCTAAGGCAACACGCTGCTGCTGACCACCGGAAAGCTGGTCTGCACGGATATATGCTTTATCCAGAATACCGACTTTATCCAGGCTCTCAAGTGCCTGCATTTTGTCTTCTTTTTTAAACACACCAAGCAGAACTCTCCAGAAAGGCATTTCCGGCACTTTTGCCATCAATACGTTACGGATTACTGTTGTTCGTGTGACAAGATTGAATGACTGGAAGATCATTCCGATCTTTCTGCGGAAAGTACGAAGCTCTTTTCCTTTTAAGTTTTTAACCTCTAATCCATCCACCGTCAGAGTTCCTGATGTGATGTCATGCATACGGTTGATCGTCCGCAGTAACGTGGACTTTCCTGCACCGGAAAGACCGATGATCGCTACAAATTCACCCTGTTCGATCTTTAAATTGACATTATCCAGTCCCACTACCCCGTTCGGATATACCTTCGATACGTCCTTAAACTCGATCATAAATTTAAACCAAACCTTTCTTTTACCTGCTGTTTTTATGGTGTGTGTTTTTTATAGGTGTATACTCATTGAAAGGCTGCCGCAAAGCCGGTTTCCCGGCTCTGCAGCAGCCCTCCTGCTGCCCGTCATACTGCCTGTTATTATTTCGTTGTTACTGTCCACTCCCTGTCAGACGTTCCAGTAACGATTAGTTTGCTGCACTTAATTCCTGGATCAGTTTCTGTGCTTCTCTCTCTTTATCATAATCAGAAGACTGTGCCGGCTCATATCCGTTGTGGCTGTAGATAGAGATAACTGCCTTACCTTCCTCTGTGTTACCGATATTGATGAGTGCTGTCTGGATTGCTGATTTTAAGCCGTCATCCATGATCGGAGATGTCTTGCTGACACAGACTGTATCATTGTAGATCGGATCTGTTACACCGATAACATTTGTCTCTTCCCAGATAGATTTTGTACGACCAAATTCACTTGTCCAGCTTTCTTCATAGTCACGTCTTGCATCTGCATAAGTTACAAGTACGTCGATCTGTCCGGAAGCAAGTCTTGCAAATGCACTTGCGTAGGAATCAGACTGTACTGCAGAAGAAAGATCTGTAATACCTTTCTGGTATCTGTCCTGTAACCATAAAGCCGGGTAAATGTAACCTGCCGGTGAGGAGGAGGACATAACGCTCCAGTTTGCGCCGTTTAAATCATCCCAGGTAAGTTCTTCGCCGGAGTTAACTTTATCAGCAAGTTCCTGTCCTTTGTCAGAAGGACCTGCGATGAATAATGCACGGTAAGAAACTGCCTGTTTGTCAGTACCTTCTGTAGGCTGTCCGTCATTCCAGTCTGCAGGGTTGTCCGAATCTTTATTTAAACCATCTCTGGTTGCTGTTAAGATCACATCTGCTCCATCATCATAAAGTACATAGGTACCACCCGGAATAAATCCAACATCAGCAGTTCCTGCTGCAAGTGCCTCACCTACTGCCTCAAAAGTTGTACCAACGGTAATCTTTACTTCTCCGATATCATATCCTAAGCCTGCTAACTCTGTCTGCATTAAATTTGCAAGCGGCTCTGTTGCAGTTACGATCTCATCCGGATCTCTGGATGGAACGAAATATACGTTTAACGTATCGATCTTTACGTTATCAGCAGAAGCTGTCACGTCAGAACTTTCTGTTGCAGCTGCCGTATTATTTGTCGTATTGTTGTCTGCTGCGCTGCTGTTGTTTGATGTGCTGTTTCCACATCCTGCAAATGTACCCATGCATAATGCTGCTGCAAGTAACATAGCAATTTTTTTCTTCATAATGAAATGTTCTCCTCTCTCTCCTGCATCCATTCCCATGCAGGCGTGCACACTTTTGTTGTTGCTCTTTTCATGAATTGTCCAGCCAATGATCAGGCACTGTCTCCAAGTTCAAGCTTTGTTGGCAGATATACCTTCATCGTATCTTTCCTGCCATCTAAGATCCGCTCCAAAAGAAGCTTTATGGCAGTCGTCCATACGATATCCGGCAGCATGCGAAGACTTGTATACGTCGGGTATTTTGTCGACAGCGTCTCAATATCGCGGTAAACTACAACCGCAACATCTTTGGGGATCCGGAATTTTAACTCTTTGATCGCCTCTAATGCCCCTTCTGCGACCTCATCGTTTCCTAAAATAAGAACTTCCGGCACATCCTTCGTCAAAAGCATTTCCTTTGTGAGTGTATACCCATTTTCATGACTGATCTCTCCAACCTTAAAATAGTCTTCCCGATAACGGTCTTTTTTTTGCAGGATCTGCTTTAATCCATTCAGACGACGCACTCCGATACGCACCATATCATCTTCATAGATACCGCCAATATAACCAATGCTGCGATACTCTTTCTCGTCCATCAGATAATGCACCATATCATTTAATCCCTGCTCATAATCCATGATGATCTGATCAAATTCATAATCCTTCTTATCTGAATTAACAAACAGAATCTCCGTGCTCAGTGACCGTAAAAAGTCAACTTCCACTTCCGAGAACAAGCCAAATGCAATGATACCGTCCACCTGTTTTACTTCTCCATAAATCAGACGTAAAAAGGCGATATCTGCTTTCTGCGCAATACTTCCGGATAAGATATCCTCCGATGTAATGCTCACATCCGGTCTGTCTCTTCTTACGATATGCCAGTCCGCAACTCCGATGACGATCTGTCTGTCTCGTTTGGCATGACGCATCTTAGGCGGGACATATTTCAACTCATGAGCGATTTTAATTATCTGGTTTTTTACCTCAGGTGTCACAGATAATGTCTCATCCTGATTCAACACTCTCGACACCGTTGCCGCCGACACATGTGCCAGCTTGGCAATCTCTTTGATTGTTGCCATATAATCACGCCTTTCTTCTGCATTATATTTCACGATTTTGCAGATTTCAATAGCTTTAGTAAAGTTTTACTAAAATTTTACCCAGTTTATACAAAAGAGAGAATATTTATCAGGTACGTTAATAAAAATCATTAATTCTGCTGATAAATATTTTCCCGTTTACTGAAAAACAAACCTGTTTTTTCCTTTTTTATATGATCATATTTTTGATTGTTCCGATGGATATGTAATTGGAAAGAACTGCTCCCGCATCCGTTCCATCCGCCGCTTCCGTTTCCGGCAGCCCTGCCGCTGAAAAAATACAGCTTCCGTCCGGTCTGTCCGTTCTCTTGTAGTTATCCCGGTAATACTGGTTCTGATCCGGGATACGATCCCACAGGATTCCTTTGTATTCCTCTAAAGTGCATCCCGGGAAATTGACGTTCCAGATCTCATTTTGCGGTAATGTTTTGGAGATCAGTTCTTTTGCAACCGGTTCTAAATATGTATTTAAAACCTCACACTCATCTTCCTCCGCAACGGAAAATGCGATCGCCGGGACACCCCAGCAGAGAGCCTCCATCGCCGCTCCGATCGTACCGGAATATAAGATATCCCGTCCAACGTTATAGCCTGCATTGATCCCGGAAAATACAATATCCGGTTTTTCTGTCATCAGACATCCAAGTGCCACTTTCACACAGTCTGCCGGGGTTCCCCCCACACTGTACGCCGTCACACCTGTGGCCGGAAAATCATACGGTTTTACCTCTAAATCGCCACGCACAGTGATCCGGTGTGACATGGCACTGCACTGTGCTGCCGGAGCCACCACCCATACTTCGCCAAGTCCTGCTGCCATCTGCACAAGACGCTTTATGCCCGGTGCTTTAATTCCATCATCGTTTACTACTAAAATCCGCATAAATTCTCTCTTCTACTTATTTTTTGATATAGTATTTGAATGTGCGTCTAAAAATTTATTTCCATTTTTATGAATCATATGTGTCGGTTCTTCTGCCACCCATATTTCCGTATCCCATGCAATTGATAAAAATTTTTGTTGGCATTTCTTCATTGTCTGGAATGCCGTCACAAAAATAATTTCTATATCTTTCGGACAATCTTTACAATATTCCTTAATTTTGGATACACGTTCTATCGTAAGTTCTCCTGTTGACGTATATGCCTCTATAAAAAGCAGCCATTTCTTTTCTTCCTGGTATAATATCAGATCCGGAAGCATTGCATGTTCCAACACTGTTATGTTCAACTCATTTAAAAACTCAACGTCTTTGACCAATTCCCGCTTCTTTGTATCACCAATATATAATAATTTTGCACCTGGTACAAATATAGGGACAAACTCTTCTAAGATTGCTGCTTGAAGCTTATTATGAGCCGATCTTTTCAGATGAAACTGTTCCCCATTATATAACACTGACAGCCCTTTATCTACTTGTCTTATTTGAGAATATTTCTCCTCGTAAGTCTGATGTGTCTCACAATAATAGCAAAGTTCCTCTTCCCAATTTTCTGTTCCGTACGCTCTTAACAGAGTTGCAAACTCTTTCGTCAAACGATAACTGCTTTTCTCACTCTGGGATTTAGCACCATTATGTTCCATAACTGCCATACTGCACAAAGGTGAAACAGAATCATCTCTAATTGTCTCACGGGAATTTTCACTATAACCACCACGCTTTAAATCTGTTCCACCTTTATTAGGATAATATTCATTCATGAACACAATCATATCATGTGTTCTGGCATAACTTTCCTCTACCTGAGACCATTTTGATTTTTCTTTTACACGTGCAACAGCCAGTAAAGTCAGAATAGTCCGTGTATTTTTCAATTTTGAAGGCATCTGCAATACTTCAAGTATTTCGCGCATTTCATTCATCTTTCTGTAAGGGTATTCTTTCATTTAAAGCTCCTTTTTCTTCTGCTCTATCCAATACATTGCCTTAAAATTTCATCGCTGGATAACATATTATCTCTGGTAAAATAATCACCCTGTTTTTTCCATTCTCTCATTGCAGTTTTTCCTATTTTCTGTAGTACATCCTTTGCCGGAATCGGCATTGTATTTAATTCTGCCGAATTTACCTGTGTGCTGCCATTTAACATCCGATAATAACGTTCCCATATATCAGAAGACAATAACGTATAAAACCCATATACCTCACAAAGACTAATCCGTTCTCCTACTTTAATTAAATAATTTAAATGATTTTCTGCGGTAAATTGTTTATATGCAAAAGCATCTGCTAAATGCAAGGCTGGCTGTAGTCTGCGTTTTTCTTCTTTTGCCGTCGCTCTCTTTAAAAAAACTGTATTCTGATTTTCCATCACATTCTTCTTAGATTCATCTTTTACTACAAAATACTGTGGTTTCTCTGTCTGAGCAGGAAATACTATTCTTCCTTCTAATACATTACATGAATGAAGCAATGGAATTGTAGACTCTTTTTTCTCCCACGCTATATACTCCTTATTACGAAATTCTACTACCTGTCCCGTTTTAAATCGAAAGCCCGCCTCTTCGACCGTATTAGGCATTTTCTTCATATAGTTTAATACCTTTAAATCTTCTTCATCTGATGGAAGTACAAAATAATGCTCTTTTCCTTCTGGCAAACAATTTCCACTCTCTACCTGAATTTCTTTTACTTTGCCTAAATCCTGCGCATTCTGACTAATCGCAATGATAATATTCCGAGACTGACTTTTCGATTTCTTTCCATAAGTAATCATTGTTTCCTGCAAGATATCATCACTATGTCCCTCTTTCCCTTTGAATACGCTATTTCGAGATTCAAACAAATGTACACGCTGAATATCCATACTATCCATAAAATAGCTTCTGAAACTTTTAAAATATGTCCCTGATGTCCAGGATCTTGGCGTAATAAATACAAACTCTCCATTTGTCCTCAGCATTTTAACTGCCATAGCCATAAACAGGAAATACATATTAGGCTGACCATGCACTATTTCACTCATACACACGGACTCTGCGGCCTCCTTGCGAATTTTCAAATATGGAGGATTGCTGATCACAATGTCAAATAATCCTTTGCTTTTCTGCATCTCCCAATATTTCTGATTGTCAACAATAAAATTTTCTTTCTGGGTCTTTATAAATAATTTTACCTGTTTTTGGCTGCAATAACTACTTATTATTTCTATATTCTTTTTTAACAATGACTGTATATTTTTGTCGTTCTCATATAATACTACAGAAATTTCCCGTGCTGTTCCTCGTGCAATTAAATGCTCTACCACTGCTGCTGTCAACAGACCATTCCCGGCACCTGGATCGAGTATTTTAACCTTTTCAGATTCCGTTCTTATAAGCGATGCCATATACTCTGCCGTCTGTATCGGAGTAAAAAACTGACCGTAGCTCTTTCTTTCTTTTTTAGGAAAAGAATTTACATATTCAATTGTATTTTTCATTATCTCTTTCAGCATACGATCTCCTCCATCTTGTCTTTTTATTATACTTTATACCTCGAAAAAAAGCAATGATTATCGAACATATATTCTGTTTTTCCCAATTATATCAAAAAAATCCCTACATTGTCTGTAAATACAACAGACTTTGTAAGGATTTAATTTGCTTGTGTCCTCTATTGTAATGAAAGTGTTACCGTCAATACTCCACCCGATGCAGATGCCTGGATCAGAAGCGGTTGTGAAAAAGTATTGGTAAACTTAAGGTCTTTGCTCGTTCCTGCGATCGCTGCATCATATCCTGCCGGAAGATATATTACCGGCAGTGAATGCGGATAACGCTCGGTTGCAGGAAGACCTGCATGCAACATTGCAGCGTAAAGTGTCGATGATACCTGGCACACACCTCCACCGGTTCCCGTGCCGACCGTTCCACTGATATAGATCGGTGCTACAACATAACCGTTCGCTGATGTACGCGGCAGAATAGTCGAGCTAAAGGAAAATGATTTTCCCGGCTGTACTACAACACCATTGATGCGGGCTGCTGCCAGCTCTACGTTAACAGCTCTCGGAACTGTCGCATCATATTCTGTTGTACAGGTACCGATCACATTGCCCTGTACCGTGGCAGTATCCGTTGTAGCTGCATCAGTAACAGTAGCAGCGGATACACTTCCTGTTCCGCCTCCGTCTCTGCCCTCTGCCTTACCACATGTCACATAATGGCGGCAATATGCTGCCATGTCGTCACCAAATGCCTGCTGCAGATCTGCGTATTTTGCCCGGTATGCCTGTGGATTGAAATCCGCAGAACAGCTTCTTCCTTCTCTTAATCCGTAATTTACAAAATGATTAAAAAGTGCTGCTTTATTATTGCCAAAAGCAGCGGCTACATCCGGATATGCACTGCGGTAATAATCTGCATCAAAAACTGCCTGATATGCGCTGCGTTCTGCCGCTGTTGCAGCTTCAGTAAACGCCGGGTTCGTCATCAGAAGCCCTGCACATGCCACAACCGCCAACATCTTTTTCGTCCAATTTTTTCTTTTTATCATGGTATCCTCCCCGTGATTTTACTCTTTATCTGGTACTATAGATATGGATTCATCATATCAGACATGACAAAATTATACAATAGTGCTCTTTCACAATCCGTTTATGCTTTCTCCCCCTCGTACACCACATTTCCATCAATGATCGTATACAAAATATGAGTATCCACGGCAAATGGATTTTCCCCCGTCAACACGAAATCCGCATCCTTTCCCGCCTCAATACTTCCGACACGGTCTTCGATTCCGATATGTTTCGCTGCATTGATCGTGATTGCCTTTAACGCATCAAATTCACTTAACCCGTTAAATACCGCCCTTCCTGCGCAAAGTGCCAGATAGCGCTCCTCGATCACCGGGGAATCCGTAATGATAGAAACCTGACATCCCGCTTTTGCAAGTGCCGCAGGGGTATGAAATCCTTTGTGGCGCAGTTCATATTTGGTTGCATGTCCAAAAGATGGGCCCACCGCAACCGGAAATCCTTCCTTTGCAAGATCATCTGCGATCAATGCTCCGTCCGTTGTATGATCAATCCGAAGATCCACATGAAATTCCTTTGCAATGCGGATTGCGGTGTAGATATCATCGGCGCGGTGCGCATGGGCTTTTAACGGCATCTCGCCGCGGATAACTGGAAGAAGCGCCTCCATTTTTGCATCGTAAGCAGGCATCTTTGAAAAATCCACCTTCCTATCCGCGTCTGTTTTCTGCGAATCGTCCATCACTTGTTCCTGTGCCTGTTCCATCTCAAGTTCATTCCAGCCCTCCGGACAGCCGGCAGCGTGTAATTTTGTGTCATATATTTTTGCCTTTGTGAGTGCCTCCCGCAGCTTCGCGGCAACAGACATTCTCGAATAAACACCTTTTTCCTTATAACAGTTTTTCGGATTCTCACCGAAAGCGATCTTCATGGCTGTTTTTTCTTTGACTAACATGTCATCCACACGCTTTCCGTAAGTCTTGATGGCGCAGAATGTTCCGCCAATGACATTTGAGCTTCCCGGTCCGGTGCACACACAGGTCACACCGCCTTCGCGTGCCATCTGGAAAGTCTCATCCTGCGGATTGACTGCATCCACCGCGGAGAGCTGCGGTGTCACAGGATCCCCTGATTCGTTATAATCCTCGCCGGCAAATCCGGTCGCATACCCGTCTAATCCCATGTGACAGTGCGCATCCACAAATCCCGGATAAACATCGATCCCGGTTGCATCGATCACATCCGCGTCATTGATGATCTTCCCCTCTAAGACCGGTGCGATCTTTTTTATTTTTCCATTCTCCACTAAAATATCTGCCACAAATGGCTCTTCCTCTATGGCGTTGTGGATCGTTCCCTGTTTGATCAGTAAGTAATTGCTCATGTGTGCCTCCTGTTTTATGTCCGGTGACTGTAAAAATCCTGTTTACCGTTGTTTTGATCAGAATCCGCATTTTGCGCCTTTCTGTCTTACATAATTAATTCCCATATCATACCAACATTATACCATGTATTCTTTTTATCCGGCTCCTCATTTTCCATATACAGGAAAAACCTTGTGATTATGCCCAAAATCACACAAAAAAATAGGCATAACAGCAGCGTTTCTGCTGTATATGCCCATTTCACCGCACAACTGACAATCATGCCGATACCTTATAGCGTTATCCTGCAAAAAAGGATCTGCATGCGAATCATACGCTGCAGATCCCTGATGCACTTTTATTTCACTGACAAATCCGTATTCCTGATCTTATCCCTGATCCGAAGGATCATGGACGGTGATACGGAAAGCTCGTCAAATCCCATCCGAAGGAACGTCTCTGTGAGCGTTTCATCCGCGCCAAGCTCACCGCAGATGCCAACCCAGCATCCTTCCTTATGTCCGTTATCCACAACCATTTTTAACATCCGAAGGACTGCTTCATGGTGTGAATCATAAATATTATCCAGTTTCGGATTCTGCCTGTCGATTGCAAGTGTATATTGTGTCAGATCGTTTGTCCCGATCGAAAAGAAATCAACCTCTTTCGCTAAAAGATCACTGATCATAACTGCCGCCGGTGTCTCGATCATAATACCGAGTTCCACATCCTTATACGGAATACCGTCGGCATCAAGTCCCGCTTTCACTTCCGCAATGATTTCTTTGATCTTTTTCACCTCATTTACGGAAATGATCATCGGGAACATGATCGCAATCGTTCCATAATAGCTGGCACGGTAGATTGCCCGAAGCTGTGTCTTAAAAATTTCAGTGCGGTCGAGGCAGATCCGGATCGCACGGTAACCCATTGCCGGGTTTTCTTCTTTCTCAAGGTCAAAATAACCGACCTGTTTATCTGCTCCGATATCAAGTGTACGGATAATAACTTTTTTACCCGCCATATTTTCCGCAACTGTCTTATATGCTGCAAACTGCGCTTCTTCTGTCGGGTAATCCTCCGACTCTAAATAAAGGAACTCACTCCGGAACAGTCCGATTCCACCCGCATCATTGGCAAGTACATTTGCCACATCGGAAACACCCCCGATATTGGCATAAAGATTGATCTTCGTTCCATCCTTTGTGATATTTTCCTTACCCTTTAATTCCTGAAGCAGACGTTTCTTCTGCTCATTTTCTTCTTTTAACTTCCGGTATTCCGCTTTCGTATCCTCATCCGGTTCTACGAAAAACTTTGCATCAAATCCATCCACGATACCGAACTGTCCGTCCACGCCCTCTTCCGGAAAATCAACTCCGATCAATGCCGGAATATTCATGGTTCTCGCTAAGATCGCCGTGTGGGAATTGGTGGAACCGTGACGTGTTACAAAAGCAAGTACTTTTGATTTATCAAGCTGCACAGTCTCACTCGGTGCAAGATCATCCGCTAAAAGGATAAACGGTTCATCACCGCTTAAGCCTGCATCGCCGTTTCCCTGTAAAATAGAGATCACGCGATTGGAGATATCTTTGACATCCGCCGCACGTTCTCTCATATAATCATCATCCATCGCAGCAAACATCTGCGCAAAATTATCTCCGGTGGAAGCAACTGCAAATTCTGCATTGACCTGCTGGGTTTCGATCATGTTTATGATCGACTCTACATAGTCGAGATCATCCAGCATCATCTGGTGCATCTCAAAAATTGCCGCATTGACTTCACCGACTTCCCTGACTGCTTTTTCATAAAAAACACCAAGCTGCCTTTTGGCTTCTTCTTTTGCATCCTCAAAACGTTTTTTTTCTGCTTCTATATCCGTTATCTTTGTTCGTTTTACTGCGTTATCCGTCTTATGATAGACAGACAGTCTGCCCATGGCAATTCCGCCGAATACACTTTTGCCGTGCAGTTCCATGCCCGTTACCTCCATTTTAGATTTTTATTTCTGTTTTTATCAATTTTTACAGATTTGCTTTCAAAAATGCCTCGATTGCAGCACTTGCTGCCTCTTCATTCTCTCCATCGGTGCAGACTGTGATCTCCTCGCCGCATTTTACACCAAGTCCCATAACTCCAAAAATACGTTTTGCATCTGCTGCTTTTCCATCTTTTGCAATGGTAATGCTGCATGGAAATGCGGCTGCTTCCTTTACAAGTGCGCCTGCCGGTCTTGCATGGATTCCCCCTTTGTCTGTGATCACGTATTTAAATTCTTTCATGATTTTCTCCTTTCTTTGTACATAACACATTGTTTTATGATTACATATTCACAGGCTCTATATTGTTGCAACATAAAGCCTGCGATTTTAATTACCTTTTCCGTTTCCTATCTTTTTGATACATCCTTCTTTAAAAGTCCAAGGATCACGCATCCTACAACAGAACCAACTGCCAGTGATATGAGATATAACAGCGGATGGCCTACGGTTAAGAATACGAAGATTCCACCATGTGGTGCCATTAATGTGCAGTTAAATGCCATGGATAATGCTCCTGCAACTGCGGAACCAATGATACAGGACGGCAGCACACGCAATGGATCCGATGCTGCAAACGGGATTGCTCCCTCTGAGATAAAGGAAAGTCCCATAACAATGTTTGTCGGTCCTGCTTTTCTCTCTTCTTCGGTAAATTTGTTTTTAAAGAACATGGTTGCAAGTGCGATTGCAAGCGGTGGAACCATACCACCGACCATAACAGCTGCCATGATATTGTAATTGCCTGCTGCGATAGATGCGGTACCAAATACATATGCTGCTTTGTTTACCGGGCCACCCATATCTACGGACATCATTCCGCCGAGCAGTGCGCCAAGCAGGATTGCCTTTGCACCATTCATGCTGTTTAATCCGTTGTTGATCATAACGTTTAATGCTCCGATCGGAGGCTCTACCACATAAGTCATGATCACTCCGATCAAAAAGATACCGATTACCGGATAGAGAAGCATTGGCTTGATACCCTCTAAGCCTTCCGGCAGTTTCTCAAACAGTTTCTTTAACAGACGTACCAGATAGCCTGCAACAAAACCTGCAACGAGAGCTCCAAGGAATCCGGATGTTCCGTTTGCTGCGATTGCTCCGCCGACAAAACCGACCGCAAGACCAGGACGATCTGCAATACTCATTGCGATAAATCCGGCTAAGATCGGAAGCATAAATCCGAATGCAACACCACCGATCGATTTAAACATTGCCGCCATCGGTGTGATCGTACCAAAGTTTGAACGCTCATCAAATGGAAGGCTGTTTAAGTCAACTGCAAAACCATCGATCAGAAATGCGATCGCAATCAGGATACCACCGCCGATAACGAACGGTAACATATGGGAAACTCCATTCATCAGGTGTTTGTAAATCTGGTGTCCAACGCTGTCAGATTCTTCCTCACTGTCTGCTGCCTGACTGCTTCCCTTCGCCTGATACAATGGAACATTGCCGTTTAACGCTCTGTCTAACAATTCTTCCGCCTTACTGATTCCATCAGAAACCTTACACTGGATCACAGGTCTGCCTGCAAAACGATCCATCGGAACCTGTGTATCCGCTGCAACAATAATACATGCAGCCTCTGCAATTTCAGCTTTTGTCAATACATTTTTGGCACCGCCGGAACCTCTTGTCTCAACTTTCACACGGCATCCAAGCTCTTTCGCTTTTTTCTCAATATTTTCTGCCGCCATATAAGTATGTGCGATTCCGTTCGGGCATCCGGTTACAGCGAGGATCAGCTTTCCATTCTCTGTGTTTTTCTCCTCTGCCGCATTCTTTGTATCTGCGCTGTTCTTTTTCTCTTCTTCGGCATCTTTCTCAGCTTCCGCGCGGTCGATCACACTTAAAAATTCCTCAACCGTCTTTGCATTGCGAAGTCCGCTTGTAAAATTCTCATCCATCAGAAGAACAGATAACTTGCTAAGTACATCCAGATGTACGTTGTCTTCCGTATTTGGTGCTGCGATCAGGAAGATCAGGCTGACCTTTTCTCCATCTAATGCATCAAAATCCACCCCGTCTTTGATGACCATTGCTGCAAGACCAGGTCTGCTGACTGCATCTGACTTGCAATGTGGAATGGCGATTCCCTCACCAATTCCGGTTGTTCCTTCTTCCTCTCTGGCGTATACGCCCTTGCGGTACTTCTCAACATCGTTGATCTTTCCGCTCTTAGCCATCAATGCAACCATTGCATCAAGGGTTTCGTTCTTTCCAGTGACTTTGCCATTTAAGTCAATACTCTCTACGGCAAGTAAATCCCTGATTTTCATGCTTAAATCCTCCTTGTTTTGCGGAGCAAAATGTCTGCTATGCCTGCATAGCATGTGCCCTTGCAGGAGCAGAGGATTTTACTCCTTGTTTTGCGAAGCAAAATGTCTGCTATGCATGCTATGCCTAATAGCTTGCATAGCATGTGCCCTTGCAGGAGCAGAGGATTTTACTCCTCCTACTTAAATATGCCTTTGTTTTTATCTAAAAGCGCCAAAACTTCCGGTTCTGTTGCCAGTTCCTCGGAAAATGCCGATGCACTTCCAGTACAAACCCCCATCTGGAAAGCTTCTTTATAGCTTCCCGTCTTTAAATAACCTGTTACAAATCCGGCTACCATGGAGTCCCCGGCGCCAACCGAATTGACGACCTTACCCTTTGGTGCCTCCGCCTGAAAGATGCTGCCGTCTTCAGCAACCAGCACTGCTCCGTCGCCAGCCATGGAAACGAGGACATTTCCTGCACCCTTTTCCTGCATCTTCTTTGCGTAAGTGATCACATCTTCTTTTTCTGTTATTTTCACACCGAAAATCTCACCAAGCTCATGATTATTCGGTTTAATTAAAAACGGATGATACTGTAATACATTTACGAGCAGATCTTTTGTCGCATCCACAACAATCTTTAAATCCTTATCTGCAAGATATTTCATGATATCCATGTAGATGGTCTGCGGCATCACATCCGGGATACTTCCCGCCATAACCAAAACATCTCCATCTGAAAGCCGATCCAGTTTTTCATAAAGTGTTTTTATGTCAGCTTCTGATATCGCCGGTCCCTGTCCGTTGATCTCACTCTCCTCGTCGGAACGCATTTTTACATTGATCCTTGTCATTCCTTCTTTTACCGGAATAAAATCCGCCCGGATTCCTTTTTCCCTGATCAGACGCTCCAGTTCGTTTCCGGTAAATCCGGCATAAAACCCAAGTGCCGTGTTCTCCAGTCCAAGATTTTTTAACACCATGGATACATTGATTCCTTTTCCACCCGGAAAAATCTTCTCCTCTGATGTCCGGTTGACCATTCCGCAGGTGAAATGCGGAACTGTCACAATGTAGTCCAGTGATGGATTAAATGTAACAGTGTAAATCATTTTCTCAGTCTCCTTTCTGCTTTTCCCTCGTTTTTGTTCCGCAGGTCTTTGTATTTTTTATACTTCAATTACATTTTTACATTTACGGTACGCAGGTTTTGTAAGACCTGTCGTGATGACCTTTGCACTCTCAAACGGAGCAAATGTCACACTTGATATCTGATTGAACTTGCTGTCATCTGCTAAGATATAACATTCTCTGCAGTTCTCCATGGAACGTTTTTTTACGAGTGCTTCCTTCAGCTCCGGTGTGGAAAATCCACGCTGCACGCTGATTCCGTTTGCTCCCCAGAATCCCTTTGTAAAATTATATTTTTCAACCGAAGAGACCGCTTCCTCTCCAACGATTGCCTCTGTCACCGTCTTGAACTCGCCGCCAAGAATATATACCGTACAACCTTTCTGCGCAAGTTTTTTTGCATGTGTGATCGCATTTGTCACAAACACTGCCTGTCTGACCGTAATAAAATCGATCATCAGATCCGTCGTCGTACCTGCATCAATATAAACAAAATCTCCAGGTTCGATCAGCCCTGCCGCATATTTTGCGATCTTTTCTTTTGCACCTTTGTTCCGTTCTCTACGCTGCATGACTTCGTCATCTTCCGTACTGTATAAGGTGTTTTTTAAAATCGCACCACCATGGACTTTAATGAGCTGTCCATTTGCGTCCAGTGTGTTTAAATCTCTCCGGATCGTTGACTCTGATGCATCCAGTTCTGTCATAAGCTGCTGAACGGTCACGCTGCCCATACTCTCTAGTATGGATAAAATTCTTGTAAATCTTTCTTCTGTCAGCATATCTTTTCCTCCAATTTCATTCACAACCGTTCAAATTCGTTCATCTTTGATAGCTTTATTATATGATTCCATTCCGTCACAGTCAATCAAAATCCGTCAAAATCATTCACAAAAATTCATTTTAAAAATTGTGAAATATGCAAAAAAACTGTCGCAAGAATCAGTCCTGTTTCTTTACCAGGAAGCTGTTTCTTACGACAGTCTTTATATTTTTAATCTAATTTATACTAATCGCTGCTTTTTCACACTGCTTTCCGTGATTGCACGATCATGACCGTTTTACTCCCCTTTTTTAAAACGTGCGATCGCGTCTTTGACGTCATCCGCAAAAATTTCAACCACCTCTGCATTTTTCGTCTTATACCGTATGATACCCATTTCCTCAAATGTCTGTCCGGCAATATAACACCGCAATGCCATCAGTACGCCACTGTGCGTTACGATCAACACATCTTCCGTCTCCCGTTCTAAGATCATTCCGAGTGTATCAAGCGCACGCCTCAGCACTTCATTGTAACATTCTCCATGCGGTGTATGGACATAACGCCTGTTGGCATCCCAGTCCTGATACTCTTTCGCATTTTCCTGCGTAATGCTTTCCCAGCTTCTGCCTTCCCAGTCGCCCATATCCATTTCCCGCAGACCATCCGCCGCAATACATGGAATATCAAGCGCGATCGCCGCCTCCTGTGCCGTCTGTGCTGCACGAAGCTGTGGGGATGTATATGCCCGCACAACCTGAAGAGTCCCTTCCTTTTTCCGATCCAGAAGCATGTCCGCAAGCTCTTTTGCCTGCTGCTTTCCTGTCTCATTCAACGGCACATCTGTCTTGCCCTGTATTTTCTTTTTTACATTCCAGTCCGTCTCTCCGTGACGTACAAAATATAAAATCATTGATTTCTCCTCTTTTGGGTGATGTTGTCATAAATCAAGTATAAGCAATTCGTTTTGATTTGTCTATGTGAATCCATACAACGGCAGATTCTTCTTGCAATTTATGATTTCCCCATGTATACTACATCTATCGCAATTCAATTTTATTTTCATAGAATCATTTTCTGAATACCACTCTTTTCATTGTTACTGTTCAGAGGTAAACTTGTAACAAAAGAACCGATGGTATAGACTAATCGTAGTCAAAACCATCGGTTTTCTTATGCAAATATTTCTGCAATCTCGCGGAACAGATTGGTCTGCTCTTTTCTGCGCATCAAAACCAGCATGCTCATGCATTTACAGAGATGGTCGATGCTTGACGGACTCCGGAATGACACAGCCTGCGCCTGTTTTCTTTTATATTTTCTCAGCAGCCGTTCGGCTTCGTTATTCGTGGCAGGTACATTCTTATTATGGAGGAAAAGAAGATGATCTTTCTTATACTTTTTCATCCTTTTGTACAGGTTGTATCCATCACGGTAGTATTTCCCAGGCGGCTCATAGTCGTATTCATCCCCAGCTATGGACAGGATTGTTTTATAACGTTCTTCAAATTCGGAGACGGTCTGCGGATCTGGCTCTTCTGATTCAGATAAACCATTCCGGTAATGGATCATTTCCTGTATCAGGGAATGCATCTGCCTGTTCCAGGTACGGTCCTTTTCGTTGTCCATGCTGTCTTTCAGATAACGCAGTACATGTGCAAGGCATTCCTGGTGGCCGGTTCCATACTTATAAAAGGTTACATCATGATCGTGGACCAGTGTCCCCTGATAGTCTTCAACGACCGTGCCCTTTATTCCATCGTGTCCCTTTTTGCCCCTGGCAAAATAGAGCACACCGCCATCCGGAACCGCACATACAAATACATACGAACTTTCCCCGTTTACACAGGCATTGGTACAGTCTGTATGCATGACAGGGGAAAGCAGCATATCGCAGAAAATCTCTTTACGCTGGGATTCTGTTTTTTGGGCAAATGACCGGCAGAGATTATTGATCATGCCTTTTGATATGTTTATTTTTCCATCTGTCAGATCAGACAAAAACCTGCGGCTTTTATCAATTGATGTACAGCAGTCATTATTCAGCAGAAACAGGAAAGCACGTAAATTTCCTCCATAGTTAACGTCATCAATGACTCCCTGTGGAAATGGTGCATGGATCCGTTCACCTGTTTTGGAATTATAGTACACATCGGCATGATACTCGGTCACATGCACTTCTACGCTGATGTCGATTTTCTGCTTTGTAATGGTTTTCGATGTTTTCTTAAAGTCAGGGTCATGGAGTACTTCTTCGGGTGCCGGAAGATAGATTTCCCTTGTCGGGGTGAGTTTCTTTCTGCAGTGCCCCCTGTGTCCTGGCTGTCCACCGGGTTTCCTTCCTGTTTTTTCGCGGCTGTTGGATATTTTTTTGCGGGCGATAGATTTTGAAGACGGGATGGATGAGTTTTCATAGTTCCGGTTAATCTGTGCCGTCAGTTTCTGTACTTTTTGTTTTTCATCATCAAGCTCTGTCTTTACTTTGTAAAGTTCCCGTCTCTGGGAAGTTACTTTTTCAAGGGCGGTGTCGCGCTGTTTTTCTGCACGGATGGCCCTTTTTTCCATCATATCCGCCTTTTTTACTGCTTCGGCGACCATACGGTCGCATTCTTTTTGCAGCTGTTCAAAAATCTCAAACCATTGATTCCGAATCGTAATGGCATGGCTGTGTTCTTTTGCTACAGCTGCTTCCAGTTTTGCAATTCTGCGTTCCAGGGCACGCACCTGTGTAAGGTGCTGTTTTTCCATTCGGATATATTTTTCTCCCGATTGAAAGGCTGCAAGTTCTTCCTGTGCTGCTTTCAGCCTGTATTGAAGTACTGTAATGGTTTCAAAAGAATTCCCCATCCCCATGCCGCGTCCTTTCCTTAAATGTTTGTCAGATCATCAATGATTTTTTCTAATTCTGCATTATGTTCCTCAAGGGATTTGATCAATGAGGACTGGGTTTCGATGACCCTGTGCTGTAGTCCGTTTGTATGCTCAAGACTGCCTATAAGTTCTTCATATGCTTTGAGTTTGCTTTTATCATCTGCGTTCATTTGTGCCTCCTTAAGTATAGGATAAGTATAGCAGAAACAGGGACGAATGGGAAATCGGACGAATTACGGGACTGGCAGAATGACGGTGGATAACCGGCAGAAAAATGAAAGAAGCAGGAGTGGAAATCCGTATTCCAGCCATGTAAAAGCAGGAAAACATGCAGGTACTGTTTATAATTTCAAAAGAAAAAGCAGGATTCGGAAGTCGTTAACGAGACTTCCCATCCTGCTTGAGTTTATCCACAAATATATTTTTTTAAATTTCGTCAGTTTTTACAATGGTCTGAACAGTAACTTTCATTCCGGCATTTCGCCAGCTATTTCAGAAAACTATTGTGAAAAACACCTAAATTTTTTATAATTAAAGGAGAAAACTACATGGGGAAAAACAAAAGAAAACGCAGTCACACAAAACATGTTTTTGTGCAGAAGAAGTACCGGGATGCCTTATTCCGCAGAATTTTTAATGAGAAACCGGTTTTGCTGGAACTGTACAATGCCCTGAATCAGACAGATTACGATGATGCAGATGAACTGATCTTTTACACGATCGATGATGTGATCTATCTCGGATATAAAAATGATGTATCATTTATTGTCCGTGGTACATTAAATCTGTATGAACACCAGAGTACCTTAAACCCAAACATGCCGATCCGCGGACTGATCTATTTCGGCAAACAGTATGAAAGCTATATCAAACAAAATAACCTGAACATTTAGGGGAAAAAACTGCTTTCACTGCCGTTTCCCCAGTTTGTTATTTTTTATAATGGGGTTGAACCGTTGGAAGATAATAAAGATTACATAGAGCTGCATCTTTCAGATGCGTTTATATGTGCTGAATCAAACCACCTGACAACAGATGCTGCATCCAGACAGCCAGTCGTCACTACCGATATTCCTGTTTCTGATATTGATGTCCCTGACTCCGCTGCGCAAAATACGTCCAGCGCCATCGGCACCCGCCCCTGCTTAGAGTGCACTGCGAGGGTTTACAACATTAATTACGGACACAATCAGGAACTGATGGCACGATGCCGGACTTTAGAGGAATATTCCATTCTGATCGGCAGAATTTCTTCGAAGGTCAGAACCGGTATTCCATTAGAACAGGCAGCGGATGCCGCTGTACAGGAATGTATCAGGAACGGTATCCTAAAGGATTTTCTTATCAAACACAGATCGGAGGTCGTTGGTATGTTATTGGAAGAATTCGATATGGATGAGTATATTAAGATGGAACGCAGGGACAGCTATGCGGATGGACATGAGGATGGCTTAGCGATGGGTTTAGCGGAGGGTTTAGCGGAGGGCAAACGTCTTGAGCAATTACACATCATCCACAACATGTTCCAGGAAAATATTCCTGCACAAAGCTGTGCTAAACTGCTTAACAAGGATACTGCTTTTATTGATAAAGTATATTCACTGTGCCAGGCTCACCCTGACTGGTCAGATGAAGATCTTTACAATTCACTAAAAGAAAATTAAACTCATTATTTCAAACAACAGACTACACACTCCACGCATATTCTATTTTCAAAAACACCTGTAATTACATGCCCAACAACATATAATTACAGGTGTTTTTATTACTGAAATATTTCTTTTTTACAGATCACATAGGAAATCCCTGCCACAACCACTTCCGTGATCCAGAACGCATGCCAGACGCCCGCAGCCCCCAATATTTTACTCAAAATAAATGCCAATGGTAAAATAACTGCTATGTACCTGAGCACAGAAATTACCAACGATTCTTTTCCCTTTCCCAGTCCTTCCAACGCACCTGATACCGTGACGGAGACCGATGACGCAATAAATCCAATGCTGATCAGACGAAGCGCCTCTTTTCCAAATTGTATCGTCTCCGGATTACTGGTAAACAATCCAATGAGCGTCTGCGGCACTGCCATACAAAGTATCGTTCCGATTACCATGACCCCCGCGATCAATACCAGCGCTGACCGGAAAATTTCTCTGACACGCTTTGACTCTCCCGCACCGTAGTTATATCCGATCAGAGGACGCATCCCCTGCACGACACCATTTCCTGTCAGATATAAAAATGTCTGTAATTTAAAATAAGCCCCAAGTACAAGTACATAGCTGGCAGAATAAACCGCAAGAATCGCATTTAATGCAGAGACCTGTACAGACGGCAGCGCGATGCTCAATGTTGCCGGGACACCGATCGAATACATTTTCCTGCTAAGTTCCGCTTCCGGTTTCATATCTTTCCATCTTATCTTTACCGGAATCGGTTTAAAAAAATAAAACAGCAGATAGCTGACAAGAGAAGCCATCTGACCGATCCCGGTTGCGATAGCAGCTCCCCGGATCCCCATTTCAGGAAAGAAACCAATTCCAAATATCATAAAAGGATCTAAGATAATATTGGTCACACAGCCGATCAGCATACAAAGCATGGACGTTTTCATGCGCCCTGCCGACTGAAAAATCTTTTCAAAACAAAGACCTGCCGCATTGGGTACTGCAAAAAGAAATACGATCTGCGCATATGCCGCGCCCATGTCTATGATCGACCTTTTATCTGTAAACATGGCAAGAAAAGGTGCTGCGGCTGCAATACAGACTACCGCTAAGATCAGTCCGTGGATCATATTAAAAAGTGTTCCCAGCGACGCTGCTTTATCCGCCGTGTTCTGCTTTTGTGCTCCAAGAAAATATGCGATTGTCGCATTGATTCCGATTGCAAATCCGATAACAACTGCATTGACCAGATTCTGCAATGGGAACACCAAAGAAAGTGCCGTCATCGCATCTTCGCTGATGCGCGCCACAAAATAACTGTCAATGATATTGTAGAGCGCATTGACTAACATGGAAAATGTCATTGGCAATGCCATGGAGATCACAAGCGGCATGACCGGTTTTTCTTTCATAAAATTCTGGTTCATTTTTCATTCCTTTCGTTTCATGACATGAGGACACATCGTGGTTTCAGACTTCTTAATTGGCAGATTCCACAAAACCGGGACTGCTTATGTGCAATCTGACAACAAAAAAACGCCACACAGTTGCAAATCATTGCAGCTGTGTGGCGAAAAATAGAGTTCATCACTCAAGAAAAGTCCACTCCATAAAATGGTTTTGGAACTATATTATAACCAGTAAATTTTATTTCTGTCAAGTAAATCTTATTTTGCAATATCAATACGCACCAGTGCTTTGCGAAGTGCAAATTCAGCACGTTTGACATCGATTGCCTCTGTCCGGTGGGCAAGCCGTTCCTCGGCACGCTGACGCGCAGCTTCAGCACGGTTCTTGTCGATCTCATTCGGCCACTCTGCAATCTCTGCGAGAAGTGTTACCTTATCCGGCAGAATTTCCGCAAAGCCGGAATGTACTGCCGCGATCACGTCATCTTCACCCGTCTTGTGGATCTTTACGATGCCGGGTGCTAACACGGTCGTGAGCGGAATATGCTTTTTATACACACCGATCTCACCGGAGGCAGTGGTAAACTCGATCATATCACCCTCACCTGTATAAAAAACACGATCCGGCGTAATGATCTCTACCTGAAAGAGTCTGTTTTCTTCTGCCATACACACCCTCCATTATTACTGCATCTTTGCGCGGACATCATCGATCGTACCTGCATTTAAGAAATAACTCTCCGGTACATCATCATGCTTTCCTTCAAGAATCTCCTTAAATCCGCGGATTGTCTCTGCAATCGGAACATATTTTCCATCCAGACCGGTAAACTGTGTTGCAACGAAGAACGGCTGGGATAAGAATCTCTGTACCTTTCTTGCACGGCTTACAACCAGTTTATCATCCTCGGAAAGCTCGTCCATACCAAGGATTGCAATGATATCCTGCAATTCTTTGTATTTCTGTAAGATCTCCTGCACACCGCGGGCTACCTCAAAGTGCTCCTGGCCAACGATACGCGGGTCTAAGATACGGGAAGTAGAACCAAGCGGATCCACTGCCGGATAAATACCGAGTTCTGCGATAGAACGCTCAAGTACGGTCGTTGCATCCAGATGTGCGAACGTGGTTGCCGGAGCCGGGTCTGTCAAGTCATCCGCAGGCACATAAACCGCCTGAACGGAAGTGATAGAACCGTTCTTTGTAGATGTGATACGCTCCTGCAGAGCACCCATCTCTGTCTGTAATGTCGGCTGGTAACCTACGGCGGAAGGCATACGTCCTAACAGCGCGGATACCTCAGATCCTGCCTGTGTAAAACGGAAAATATTGTCAATGAAGAGCAATACATCCTTACCGCCTTTATCACGGAAATACTCTGCCATCGTAAGACCTGTTAAGGCAACACGCATACGTGCTCCTGGCGGCTCGTTCATCTGTCCGAACACCATGGTGGTCTTATCGATAACTCCTGATTCTTTCATTTCATAGTAAAGGTCATTTCCCTCACGGGTACGCTCACCAACGCCGGTAAATACGGAATATCCACCGTGCTCGGTTGCGATATTGTGGATCAGCTCCTGGATTAAAACGGTTTTACCTACACCGGCACCACCGAACAATCCGATCTTACCACCTTTCTGGTAAGGGCAGAGAAGATCTACGACCTTGATACCTGTCTCTAACATCTCCTGGGATGTTGCCTGTTCCTCAAATGCAGGAGCAGGTCTGTGGATCGGCCATTTTTCCACGCCGGCCGGAGGATCGATCTCGTCGATCGGATCTCCTAATACATTAAACATTCTGCCCAATGTATTCTCACCTACCGGCACACTGATCGGTCCGCCGGCTGCAACTGCATCCATGCCGCGGACTAATCCATCGGTTGATCCCATTGCGATACATCTGACTGTATCATCGCCCAGATGCTGGGAAACCTCAACGGTCAATTCTTTTCCCGCCTGATCGCCTCTTAACGGGATACGAATCGCATCGTTGATCTCCGGCAGATTGCCCTCTGTGAATTTAATATCCAGAACGGCACCGATAATCTGGGTAATCTTACCGATATTATTTGCCATCGCTTCTTTCTCCTTGTAATCAAATTTTGTGCTGCTGTCTTTTTATTCGATTGCAGATTACCTGCAGCTTCATCTGCTTATCCAGAGATTGCCGACGCACCGGCAATGATCTCTGTTAATTCCTGTGTAATCGAGCCCTGACGTGCCCGGTTATATTTGAGCGTCAGATCACTGATCATATCCTCTGCATTGCTCGTTGCAGAATCCATCGCCTGCATTCTCGCACCGTTTTCACTGGCAACTGCCTCCACGAGTGCACCATAAAACAGGCTTGTAACGTATTTTGGAATGATCATATCAAGTGCTTCTGTCTCATTCGGCTCATAATTCATCAGAACATTTGCCTCTGCTGCTGCGCCGAGTTCTTCTTCATCAAACTCGATCGGAAGCAGCTTCATCAGCTTCGGTTCGTGTACGACTGTATTTTTAAAATGTGTATACACAAGATAAATCTCGCCGATCGTGCCATTGGTATAATCCGCAAGCACCTTCTTGCAGAGTTCTGCCGCATCATCATAAGACGGGGACTCAATGATATAGGAGTCATCCTCTTTGATATGATAGCCGCGGCGTTCTAATACCTCGCGTCCCTTTCCACCGATGGCATAGATCTCTACATCATCTTTGGAAAAGTCACTTCCCGTAACCAGCTTGATCAGGTTGGAGTTGTATCCACCGGCAAGTCCACGGTTGGATGTGATCACAACGATCGCTTTCTTTGTGGAAGTACCTTTTTTCAGATATGGATGATCGATCCCACCTGATCTTGCAAGCATGGAAGTAACGGTCTGGTACATATAGTTCGAATATGGATTCGTCTGTTCTGCCCTGCTTTTTGCTTTCTGCAGTTTTACGGTTGAAACAAGCTTCATGGCTTTTGTGATCTGCTGCGTACTCTGTATGCTGCTTTTTCTTCGTTTAATGTCCCTCATTGAGGCCATAACAACTTCCTCCTTTTTTTGGCGAAGTCCTGCTTGTTACGCTTATTTCAAGAAATCTGCCTTACATTCTTCGATTGCTTTGACGAGTTTTGCCTCGGTCTCATCACTGATGACTTTCTCTGTGCGGATTGCTTCCGGTACATCCGGATATTTGGTATCCACATACTCAAACAGTGCTTTTTCAAACGGTAAAACCTGTTCTACCGGAATATCCAGAAGATATTTTCTGGTTGCAGCATAGATGATGATGACCTGTTTTTCAACCGGCATCGGCTGATACTGCGGCTGTTTTAACATCTCACGGATTCTGGCACCCTGTGCTAACTTCTCTGTCGTGTCGGCATCGAGCTCAGAACCAAACTGTGCAAATGCTGCAAGCTCTCTGTACTGTGCCAGCTCGACACGGATCGGTGCTGCAATCTTCTTCATAGCCTTGATCTGTGCGGAACCACCTACACGGGATACCGAAAGACCCGCATTGATCGCCGGACGGAAACCGGAGTTAAACATCTCTGTCTCAAGATAGATCTGACCATCGGTGATAGAGATAACGTTTGTCGGGATATATGCCGAAACGTCACCAGCCTGTGTCTCGATGATCGGCAGTGCAGTCAGGGAACCTCCGCCAAGTTTGTCGGAAAGTCTTGCCGCACGCTCTAAGAGTCTTGAGTGCAGGTAGAATACATCTCCCGGATAAGCCTCACGTCCTGGTGGACGTTTTAAGAGCAAGGAGAGTGTACGGTATGCGGCTGCGTGCTTACTTAAATCATCGTAAACAACGAGAACATCTTCTCCGTTCTCCATCCATTCCTCACCGATCGCACATCCTGCATACGGTGCAATATACTGTAATGGTGCAAGCTCACTTGCAGTGGAAGCAACCACTGTCGTGTAGGACATTGCCCCAAATTCTTCCAATGTTTTTACCAGAGCGGCAACTGTGGAAGCCTTCTGTCCGATGGCAACGTAAATACATTTTACGCCCTGTCCCTTCTGGTTGATGATCGTATCGATCGCAATCGCTGTCTTACCGGTCTGTCTGTCACCGATGATCAGCTCACGCTGTCCACGTCCGATCGGCACCATGGAATCGATTGCCTTGATACCGGTCTGTAACGGTGTATCTACGGATTTTCTGGAAATAACACCCGATGCGACACGCTCGATCTGACGATATTTGTTCGTCTCGATCGGTCCTTTGCCGTCGATCGGCTGTCCTAACGCATTGACAACTCGTCCTAACATGGCGTCACCGACCGGAACCTCTACTACTCGTCCGGTGGTCTTTACGGTATCACCCTCGTTGACATTGCGCTGCGCACCTAAAAGTACGGCACCGACATTGTCTTCCTCAAGGTTTAATACCATTCCATATACTTCTCCCGGAAATTCCAGAAGCTCGCCCTGCATTGCGTTGTCAAGACCGTGAATACGTGCGATACCATCTGCTACCTGAATAACGGTACCAACGTCAGCTACCTCTAACTGCGCTGCATACCTTTTGATCTGTTCTTTAATTACGGAACTTATTTCTTCTGGTCTTAAATTCATGAAGCGCATTCACCTGCTTTCAACTGTATTTTTGACAATTCGCGTGTCAGATCATTTAATTTGGTCCGGACACTGGAATCAACGACTCTGTCGCCGATGCGAATCACCATTCCGCCTATCAGTGCGGAATCCACTGCATAATGCATCTCAAATTTCACATACTTTGTAGTCTCTAACAATCTTTTCTCCACTGCTGCTTTCTGCGCTTCGGATAATTCCATTGCCGATGTCACATAAGCGGTTCCGATGTTCTTATACTCCTTGACACAGTCAATGAAATAATCCAGCACCGTATCCACTTTTGCGAAATGACCTTTTTCTACAATCAGGCGGAGCAGTCCAACAAACTCCGCGGAAATCTTTTCTGCAAATATGTCTTCTATGATCTTTACTTTTTCTTCTTTAACGATTTTTGGATGACTCATTAATTTGAAGAGCTCAGGATTCTCATTCAAAGCGGCTTTTACTGCCACTGCCTCATCCCGGAATTCATCCATCCTTCCGCTCTCTAGCGCAACTTCAAACAATGCATCACCGTATGTTTTTGATACTAGCTTTGCCATGTCGAATCACCCATTTCTTTCAATGTTTCTTCTACCAGCGTATCCTGCACGGTCGCATCGATATTTGCTGCAACAACTTTTGCCGCCATCATGGATGCAACTGTGATCATTTCCTGTTTTACTTCATCCATTGCACGCTTCTTAGAAAGCTCTGCTTCTTCGTTGGCTCTCTTTATGATGCGCGCCGCTTCTTCTTTTGCGTCACTCTCAATGCGGGCTGCATTTTTCTGCGCCGTCTTGCGGGCCTCGCTTAAGATCTGCTCTGCCTCTTTATCGACTTCTTTTAACTTCGCATCATATTCTGCTTTGAGTGCTGCTGCGTCCTGTTTGTCCGTTTCTGCAGTCTTAATATCGGCTGCGATACGGTTCTTTCTGTCATTCAGCAGCTTGCGTGCCGGTTCAAACAGCATCTTGGACATGAATAAAAATAAGAAAAATACTGCTAACGCCATCAAAACCACATCATGCAGTAACTGAAAATCCAGTCCAAAAAGTCTTGTCATTTCCTCCAAGGTTCGGCCTCCTTTCCAATTTTTTTATTCCAAGAATGGAGCGCCATTCATTAGCCTAAAGGCTGTACGAACAGTAAGAGCATTGCGATCAAGAGTCCGTAAAGACCTGTTGTCTCTGCAACTGCCTGTCCTAAAAGCATGGTTGACATGATATCTCCTTTTGCACCCGGATTGCGTCCAACTGCTGCTGCACCATGTCCTGCTGCGATACCCTGTCCAATACCAGGTCCGATACCGGCGATAACTGCCAGACCTGCACCGATAGCTGAACATGCCATAATTAAATCGTGTCCTGTGATATTCATATAAATCCTCCTTGTTTTGCGAAGCAAAATCCGAACCCTCTGGTGAGGAGAGGATTTTACTCCTAAATATTATTATTCTTGTTCGTAGTTCTGACCAATGTATGTCATTGTCAACATACAGAATACATACGTCTGAATTGCTCCTGAGAACAAGTCAAAGTATACATGGAGTGCTGCCGGCCAGATGATTGCTATTTTGCTCAGCAGTCCATAAACCAGTGCCATCATAACGGTTCCTGACAATACGTTTGCGAAAAGACGCAAGGACAATGAAATCGGCACTGCGATCTCACTGATCACATTAATCGGAAACCAGATTGGCAGCCATGGCGGCAATGGGGAACACATATCTGTCCAGATCTGCCTGATCGGCAGATTCTTAAACTGCGTGATATGGATCAGGAAGAATGTAATAAGACCAAGTGCCAGTGTCGTACCATAGTCAGCCGTTGGTGGTCTTAATCCAAACAGACCTGAGATATTACTCATAAGAATAAAGATAAAAATGGTACTGATATAGTTGACAAACTTCGGTGCTGCCACTTTTCCCATGGTGCCGTTTACCATGTTATCCAGCATTTCTACCATCAGCTCGATAACATTCTGAAATCCCCCGGGGATCTCCTTTGCATGTTTGATCGCCCGGTTTCCTGCAATGGCAAGCGCCATCATAAGAAGCATAACGATCAATATGCAGACATGTGATGTCGTAATCCAGACTTTGTGTCCGAAGATCTCATACTGAACGATACCATGTATCATAAAGTCGATGTTTTCGGCTCCGGATGACATCAGAATTGCGTGATTCACTCTCTCACCTCCCTCATATGAAATTATTATCTTCACTGTCTGAAGATACATCACCTCTTCCTTGCAGTTTTTGTATTACTCTATGTGTAAAGGGCTGTAAGTACGCAGATACCTTAAGTCCCAATACCCCGATAAATGCAGTGATCAGATTTCCCAGATTCCATTTCATCATAACAAAGAAAACGATCACAACGACAGCATAGCGGAGCAGCGATTTTGCAACGATCTTCTTCTTTGCATTGTCCTCGCCGTACAGTTCCACCGCATCTCTTAACACGGTCGCAATGTTGACTGCCATACCGCACGCTAAGCTGATACCGATCAGAAGTCCTGTGGTGTACCTGACTTTATCTGTGACAAACCAGACACCCGCCAGTTCCACGATCACTCCATACACAATAATTCCCAAAACAAGTCCTGGCAATGCATCATTGATCCTTCGTAACATTTTTTCTGCCACCGTCCTGTCCGTAAATCTTTTTTGCCATTTTAAAAATGTTGGTAAATCCCGCCAGGGCTCCCATGATAAACAGCGGGATCACGATCCAGAGCATATCATATTTCCTGCCGATCCATGTACCAAACAGAGTGCACATCACGATCGGAACGATCATATTCAGTCCAAACTGCAGGATCAGTGTCAGTGCCTGAAATACCTTTCTGTTTTTTCTCACTTACATCGTTCCTCCATAAAGTACAATCTTTATTCATTATAACATTTTTCGCCATTTTGTCCATCAAATATCCGTCATTTTGTATAGATAATATTTCCTTTTTACTAATAAATATTTTAATTTTTACATGCTCATTACAAAAGAGTTTCCGTGCAATATGATCTGGTTCAAAAAGTATTTTTTCGTAAAAACGTTTTGTGAGATAAAAAAAGCATGTATGCCAGATTTCTGTATACATGCTCTTTTTATTCATGATAATAGAATGTTCACGGACTGAGCATTCTATTATTTATCACCTTCTATAATTCCAGTTCTATCCTGCGGTTTGTATGTTCATAGCGCTGCAGCACGACCCCAGCCGCATTCAGCATCTTTTTGGATGCCACAACTGCCGGTGTTGTCTCATATTTGTCGCTGTCATACACGATCCTGCGGATTCCCGACTGAATGATCGCTTTTGCACATTCATTGCAGGGAAACAGCGTAACATAGATCGTTGCGCCCTCCAAGCTTCCTCCGCGGTAATTTAAGATCGCATTGAGTTCGCTGTGCGTCGTATAAAAATATTTATTTTCTAAAGGTTCTCCCTCACGTTCCCATGGGAATTCATCATCCGAGCAGCCAGTCGGAAATCCGTTATACCCCATCGAGAGTATCTTGTGATCTTCGCTGACAATGCAGGCACCCACCTGCGTATTCGGATCTTTTGAACGCATTCCCGAAAGTACCGCAACTCCCATAAAATATTCATCCCAGCTGATATAATCTTTCCGTTTGCCGCTCATGCCAACCTCCAAAGCTTTCCGTAACCTGTACTGTTATTTTGTTCCAAAAATACGGTCTCCGGCGTCTCCAAGGCCCGGAACAATATAACCATGCTCATTCAAATGGTCATCCAAAGCCCCGATATATACATCTACATCCGGATGATCCTCCTGCATTTTCTTCACACCTTCCGGTGCTGCAATAATGCACATCAGACGGATATTTTTAACTCCTTTGTCCTTTAACATCTGGATGGCTGCCGAGGAAGAACCTCCGGTTGCCAGCATCGGATCTACCACAAACACCTCTCTGTTTGCACAGTCTGCCGGAAGTTTACAGTAATACTCTACCGGCTCTAATGTCTCCGGATCACGATAAAGTCCGATATGTCCGACTTTTGCTGCAGGAATCATTGCCAGCATACCATCCACCATGCCAAGACCGGCACGTAAAATCGGTACAACAGCAAGCTTTTTGCCCTTTAACTCTTTCACAGTCGTTTTGCAGATCGGTGTATCGATCTCCACATCTGCAAGTTTCAAGTCTCTGGTTGCCTCATAACACATCAGCATTGCAATCTCGCTGACTAATGTACGGAAATCTTTTGATCCGGTTTCTTCTCTGCGGATGATACCGATTTTGTGCTGGATCAACGGATGATCCATTACTACGATTTTTCCCATTTTAATTTTCCCCGCTTCCTTCGTTACTTTCTTCATTTAAAAGAGTGACCAGCTTTTTGATGGTCTTTCTCATTGTTTCATAGCATAGCCCATATGCCTGCAGACTGCCGCCATACGGATCTAAAATCTCCAGTTCATCTCCGACAAGTTCCGTGAGAACATATACATTCTCCGGGTTGGCTCTCTCGTATTTTTCCAGAACCTTTTCTAACTGGGCGTGTTCCATAACAAGAACTAATGTGTCCTCTGTAAAATCCTCCTCCGTCAGCTGCGCTGACATATAGCCTTCCAGATTGATGCCATTGCTGATCATGACTGCTTCTGCCTTCTGATTGAGCGGCTCCGGGAATAAAACGATCATTCCTCTTGCCCCAATCTCAACCGGA